>JAFXOI010000035.1 GCA_017528825.1 Elusimicrobiaceae bacterium
AAACGTTGCATTACGGGCGTTTTAAGATGATTAAACAGGAGAATAAAAATGTCAAAGAAAGCCTTTACTTTAATAGAACTATTAATCGTAGTTCTTATTATCGGTATTCTTTCTGCTATTGCAATACCGATGTACCAAGGAGCAGTAGACAAAAGCCATTGGAGTACAATGCTTCCGGGAGCTAAAGCGATAAAAGATGCAGAAGAAGCATTTAAGATGTCCAATGACGGATATACCGACACCATGGGTAATTTGGACGTGACTATGGAAAACAGCGATTTAACATTTAATTTAATTACTCCTAATAATACTTCTGACCCCAATGTAATCAGAGTAACTAATAGCAAACTGGCCAATGTAAGACTGGCTAGTTATTTAGATGATAACCCGAAATTTGCCGGGCAGTTGCATTGTGAAGCGGCCACCGGAGATGAGCGCGCCAACAGACTTTGCGGAAAATTACTCATGGGGCAAGAGTTAACCAGTGCAGACGGCTACACGGGTTATCTATTGGACCAGGAAATCGACAAAGCGACGTGCGACAATGCCAGCCGCAGTTGGAGCACGAGTAAAACCAAGTGTTATAAAGATGATCAAACTCGTTGTGATGCACTTAATATGAATTATTTGGGAGATGGTCAATGTGGTTTTGATGATGAAGCCGGTAGAGGACAAGTGATAGGAGCAGAAGGTGTATGCTATGGACATACTCGTGATAGAGGTTGTGCCTATGCGCAAATTAAAGAGGGAGGAGCATGTATAGTAACAGATGACCGCGGCTCTTGTGCTAGTATTAGCGTAACGGGAGGAACAGCAATTTGTGTTAAAGGATCTGGATGTAGCTATTCTACATTTGATAATGGAATTTGCGTAGCAGCTAATCACATGTCGTGCCAACGAAATAAATTTATAAATGGTTCTATTTGCTATGCTCCAAATGGTGGGTGGGCTGCTTGCGGAGGAACAGCCAATTACGATTCTGCTACTGCCGCCGCTACTTTCTATGACGACACCTCTTGTTGTTGCGGGGCCGGGTGTGGAACGGCACCTAAATGTGCGGACCGTGGCATAGCTTGTGATCCCTATTATATGGATTTAAGCAATTTTATGAATTGATCACGAATAGACAAGTAAAAGAAATACCCTGAGAGCATTTATCCCGGGGTATTTAATCAAGTAAAACTTACTGATATTTCTTGATAAATTCTTCTTTGAACTGCAGGAAAGTTCCGTTTTCAATAGCGGCGCGGATGCGCTCCATGGTGCGCGTTAAGAAACGGATATTGTGCATAGACAATAGCCGGTGGCTGGTCAGCTCGCCGCTGCGGAACAGGTGACTTAGATAAGCCCGTGAATAATTACGGCAAGCAAAACAATCGCAATGCTCGTCCAAGGGGCGGGTATCTAAGCGGAAAGTGGCATTTTTAATGTTGAGTCGACCTTCCTCGGTCATAACCATACCATTGCGGGCCACGCGCGTAGGCCACACGCAGTCAAACATATCCACCCCGCGTTCCACACAATGCAAAATCTCAACCGGCGTTCCAAGGCCCATAAAATAGCGCGGCTTTTGTTCGGGTAAATTTTCGGTGACGGCTAAAACGGCTTCATCCATTTGCTCGATAGTTTCTCCCAACGATAAACCGCCAATGCAATACCCATGCGTGGGCAAAGAAGCCATGGTGCGGGCCGCATCTTGACGTAAATCCGGGAAAATAGAACCTTGTATAATGCCAAACAAAAGCGAATTGCCAACACTAAAAGAACCGTCTGCCTGCTGGGTAATCAATTGTTGCGCAACGGTTTTTTGGTATTGGGCGGCGGCTCGTTCAGCCCAACGTTTGGTCTGTTCTAAGGCTTGGCGCGCCTCTTGTTTGGAAGGGTCTTTGGCATGGATACAGACGTCTAGCATCGTCCAAATATCCGAGCCGATTTCTTTTTCAAACTCAATGACATTTTCGGGCGTAAAAAGATGTTTCGTCCCGTCATGGTGGGAACGAAACAAAACCCCTTCTTCGCTAATTTTGCGAAATTGAGAAAGACTGTACACTTGGAATCCGCCGGAATCAGTCAAAATACTTCCGTCCCATTTCATAAAGTCGTGCAGTCCGCCCAGCGTTTGTAAGGTTTTCGTGCCCGGCCGTAAATACAAGTGATAGGTGTTGGAAAGCAAACACTCTGCGTGCACTTCTTTTAAGTCAGCAGAGGTTAAGGCTTTCACACTGGCCTGCGTAGCTACCGGCATAAAAACGGGGGTTTGAACAGCCCCATGCTTGGTATACAATACACCGGTGCGGGCTTTAGAGTGAGCATCTTTGGTCTTAATTTGAAAGGGAGAAAGCATAATAAATCCTTAAAAAGTTAAATCAGCCAATGCATCGGCCACCGTCGGCGGCAACCGGTGCGGAATGCTGTTTTGAACAAAGCGGTTCCAGTACCGTTTTATTTTGGCCTTGGCCAGCGGTGCCAAAAAATATTCTAGCGGCAAAACGGAACTGCTTCCCATATCGTTAATGAGCACCAAGCGGAAATTATTTTCCCCTAAGCGTTGGTATAAAATATTTTCCGGATAAATAGACATCGCAATAATACGATATTTGAGCATTTGATTGCGTAAATGTAATAAAGCATCGTGAATTTGCGTGATTTGTTGGGAAGTGCACGCCGGATTATTCAAAATGGTTTCAATGCTGGCCGATATTTTCCCGTCCGCGTCGCAAACTAATTCAAAACAGTGGCCGGTACCCAAATTGGTTTCTACAGGGCCATAATAAGCCGGTAAAATGCCGCTTTCTGCCCCACGTTTGCCAAGGATATGAGTTAAATAGTGAATTTCGCGATTGAGGTCGGTTTGGCCGGCCTGATTGTACGGTACTTTAATGCACTGACGCTCTTGTTGCGGATGGCGGAAACACTGTTTGTGACTGCCTTTGGCAATAAATTGTTCCTCTGTTAAAAGTACGGTAGACATAGTCGCTCCTAAAGAATTAACATACTATCCCCAAACGAGTAAAAACGATATTTTTGTTCTACGGCTTCTTGGTAGGCTTGATAGATAAAATCTTCTCCTGCCAGTGCGGTCACCATGCATAGGGGGGTAGAATCCGGAAAGTGAAAATTAGTAATTAAATGGGTAATGGCTTTGAACGTGTAGCCGGGATAAATAAATAAATCGGTCCATTTTTTACCGGAGGAGGTTACGCCGTTTTGCGTAAAACTTTCCAAGGTGCGGGTACTGGTGGTACCCACAGAAAAAATGGCTTTTTGGGCGCGGCGTGCCTGATTAATTATTTCCGCGGTTTGAGATGAAATTTCCGCTAGTTCAGGCAACATTTGATGTTGCTCCGGTTCTCCACGCAAGGGTTTAAACGTGCCCCATCCTACATGTAACGTGATATAAGCAATCTGCACGCCTTTGGCTGCTAATTTATCTAACAATTCTTGCGTAAAATGAAAACCTGCCGTGGGGGCCGCAATAGAACCCTCATACTTGGCATAGACGGTTTGATATCGTTCTTTATCCGTAGACAGGCTGGGGGTTAATCCTTCATGTTTGCGGGCTTTTTCAATATACACCGGAAGAGGCATCAGCCCGTGTTCATGGCAAAAAGGTAAAATATCTTCCTGATTAAAACGAATCAGCACTTCGTTATTTCCCGTTTTACCCAACATGGTTCCGGTTAAACCGTCGCCAAAATCCAGCTCTGCATTTTCTTTATAATCACGGGTCAGCGTGGTCCAAACATACGGGTCTGCCTGCGGGCGAACTAGTAAAATTTCCACTTTACCGCCGGTGGCCTTATGAGCAAATAATTTAGCCGGAAATACTTTAGTATTGTTAAGCACCAGTACATCCCCTGCCTGAAAATAATCAGTAATATCCCGAAAAATACGATTTTCAATGACGTGTGTGTCTCGGTGCAACACCATCAGCCGGGCACTGTCTCTGGGAGTGGCAGGTTGCTTGGCAATTAAGGGATCGATATTAAATTGTTTGAAACGTTCAAAAGCCATAATACCTCATAGTGTGGTCAAATCTGACGAGGGGAAATAGTTACTCAAAATTTGTTTGTAGTCTTTGCCTTCCTGCGCCATGCCTTTGGCTCCGTCTTGGCACATGCCCACGCCGTGGCCATAACCCCGGCCGGCAAAAGTAAAGTCAGATCCGTGTTTACTGATATCCGTAATCTTACAGCTCTTAAGCAAAGAGGCTCCTACGGCTAAGCGGAATTGAGCACAAGAGAGAGTTTTGCTCCCTTGCTTGGTGGTAAATTGCAGGGTAACTGCCCGCTTAGTATGGGTTTTTTCTTGTACTTTGATTTTAGTGACCGATCCGGAAAGGCCGTTTTTATTGACAAATTTGTTGATGGAGCTCAAAGCAATTGTATTGCTCCAGGTGTAACTTTTGCTATGACTGTCCGTTGAGCAAGAGGCTCCTTGCAAAGGTTTGATGGTAGCATTTTTATTGCCCGTCCAAATTTTTGCATCATCAGTACCACCACCGCAATTGGCATGATAGTAGGTATTAAATAATTCCCCTTTGTATTTGAGCACTTTTCCTTGGGTTCCTTCTACGGCTTGACGTACACTATCATATACTTTAGCCGAGCCCTTATACATTTGACTGCGAACGTCGTTATACAGGTCAAAATCTGTCTTCTTATTGTTTTGAATTTGCATCAAAGTGTATGTGCGAGCCGCTACCGCCTGTGCTTTGAGTGCTTCAACGGGCCAAGAATAACTCATTTCATAAGGGAGCACCCCTAACAAATAGTTCTCTAGATCGGTATATTCCACTACGCGGAAGGTATTTTTGGCAGGGATTAAATAAAATTTACCGGTATAGGTGTTCTTCTGAAATGTTAAAATTACGTTTGTGTCGGGTTCTATCACTAGGGTATCTGCACTGGTTAGCGCGCCGATTTGCAATTTCCCTTTGCGCCAAAGGATATCAATCGTTTCCGGACGGCTTACTTTGTATTTCTTGGAGTTATTCAAAGCGTAAATATACACGCGTCCAGAAGTTTGCACTTGGGCCTTTGTAAGATCTTCAGCTAATTGGACCCGCACCGTTTGTTGGGCATAGCTGAGCGTTGCAATTGCTACGAGCAGACAGAAAAGAATGATTTTTTTCATTAAAACAAAAGTCCTTCGTCGCGTTTTTTACCTAAATGGTCATAGGCTTTTTTGGTAGCCACACGACCGCGCGGGGTGCGGGCAATAAATCCGGCCTTAATTAAATAAGGTTCGATAGCATCTGTAAGCGTATCTACTGCTTCGGAAACCGCAATCGCTAGGTTGTCTACACCCACAGGGCCTCCTCCAAAGCGTTCAATCAGGGCCTGCAAAATACGCTTATCTACGCTGTCTAGTCCCTCGCTATCAATATCTAAAGAGTTCATCGCTGTGATAGCAATTTCTTCGGTAATAACGCCGTCGCCTTTGACCTGCGCAAAATCTCGCGCGCGACGCAATAAGCGGTTGGCAATGCGTGGCGTTCCTCGGGAACGTTTGGCCAGTTCGGTTAATCCGGCACGGTCTGCGGCAATATTTAATAAACGGGCCGAACGAGCCAAGATATCTGTAATTTCCTTGATTTCGTAAAAACCCAAGTTAAATACAATGCCGAAGCGGTCGCGCAGCGGTCCAGTCAGTAATCCGGAACGAGTCGTGGCACCCACCAAGGTAAATTTCGGTACCGCTAATTTGAGCGTGGTGGAGCCGGCACCTTTGCCGGTATTGATAAAGAAAGTAAAATCTTCCATGGCCGGATATAACGCCTCTTCTACGGCCGGATTCAAACGGTGGATTTCATCTACAAATAAAATATCTCCGTCGGCCAGTTCGGTGGTGAGCATGGCGGCCAAATCCCCCGGGCGCGCCAGTACAGGGCCGGAGGTTACTTTAATGTTAACTCCCATTTCTTTGGCTAAGATATTGGCCAGCGTAGTTTTTCCAAGCCCCGGTGGAGAATAAAACAGACAATGGTCCAAGGCTTCCCCGCGGCTGCGGGCGGCTTCAATAAAAATGCGCAAGTTTTCTTTTAATTTATCTTGCCCAACAAATTCGTCTAGGTTATTAGGGCGCAAGGCCGCTTCCAAGCCACCTTGTTCTTCCGCTAATTGCTGTACGTTTAATACTTCGTTTTGATTGGTCATTTTTTAAGTACCCGTAACGCTTCGGTAATGATACGTTCAATTTTTTCCGAAGGAGAAATTCCTTCTTGATATAATTGTTCAATAGCCCGTCTGGATTCGGCGGCAGAATAGCCTAAGGCCGTAAGTGCCTCTAATACTTCGCTCATGTAAGGAGCTTGGTCCAATACTTTGATTTTGCTGCTTCCCTGCACGCTGACGGCATCCATTTTGTCTTTCAGAGAATTGATTAATTTTTCGGCTGTTTTAGCGGTAAAGCCAAAGATGCCGGTCAAAATTTTTGGATCGCGGGCCAAAATGGCCTGATGAAAATCTGCCACAGAACGTAAGGCCTTGTTCAAATATTCCAATGCTTTTTTGGCCCCTGTATTGGGAATAGCCGTCTTGAAAAGGGTCCACAACTCTTTGTCTTCTTTGGTCAAAAACCCGTACAATACAGTGCCGTCATAGGGGGAAATAGACTCGGCAATATAGAGCGCAATTTCCCGTCCAGAGTCCAACTCGGCGGCATTGCTGCGGGCCAAATTAATCTCATACCCTACTCCACCGCAGACTAAGATGACACTTTCTTCGCGTACTTCCAATATCGTTCCCTGTAAATAAGCAATCATAGTTCTATTTTAGCATATCTGTCAGGAACACTTGCGAAATATCGGAAAAGTAAAAGGTTGCAAGGAGTTTTTAGTTTTTGATATAGTTTTGTACAAGGAGATGTTCGAGAGGTGTGTTGCATATGAAATTGTGGAATAAAGGAATATGGTGGGCTATTTGGGGTTTAATCTTCATGTGGGCAGTTGCATGCCGGGTTCTGATTGTAGAGATTGGACTGGAGTATGATGAGGTATTTACAGCGATTACCTCTAATCCGGCGCTATCGTTTGGCTGGATAATCTCTCATTGGTTGATGGTGGATGTACACCCGCCTTTACACAATTTTATTTTGCATATCTGGAATTATTTTACTCCGTATGGGTCGGAAGTATGGTTAAGAATTCCCAGTATATTGTTTACAATGGGTACTTTTTTATCTGCCTGGTTTTTGTTTCCCAAACGGTGGGGATACCAACTTCGCCTTGTTTTCCTGCTCTTTTTGGCTAGCAATGGCTACATGATTATTTACTCCCAGCATGCACGTCCCTATGCATTGATGTTGTTATTGTCTACGATACTGACTTTTAATTTCCTGGAAATATCACGCTTGGTGGTACATAAACGCGATATCCCCCGTTCAAAATGGATGGTGTTTGGTATATTTTCTTTGCTCTTGAGTTATAGCCACTACTTCGGAGCATTATTATTTGGTATTTTTTCCGTGTTGCTGTTCGTGCAAGCATGGTACCACAAACGTCCCTTAAAGTGGTTTATCGCAGTGCCGGTGGTGGTATTTATCTTATTCCTTCCGTGGTTACTTCCGAATTTATGGACAAATATCGGTTTGCAACGTTTTGAAGGAGAGTGGTGGGGAAACGAGAAAGCGTGGAGTAAAGTCCCTTTTAACTTTTCCGTGTTCTTTTTTACCTCGTTTATTAGTTTGGGAATATGGATTGTTACGATGATCATCGGGGCTATTTATCAATATCTGCGCTATCGTAAAACACACGTATTTGCCTATTCGCGGGAACTGATATTACTAGGTATTACGCTAGTGAGTGTAGTAGGTATTGCATTCTTGTTGTCTATAAAAATTCATTTGTTTTTTGGCCGATATTTTACGGAAATACTACCAGCATTTTACATATTTATTTGTTTGCTGATTGCGCCTCTGGCACGAAAATCAAATATTATTTGTTTGGCGATGACAATTGCATTTATAATGGCTGTGTTCGTATTTTATAGAGAGTATCCTTCTTTCCTAAAACCGAATAGTTTTTCGGCACGCGCTACGGCTGCCTTCTGGCGAGATCGTTTCCCGGAACAGGATTTATTAGTGGCCAGTATGACCGGATACCCACCTGCTTCCATGAATGCCATGTATGGTTATTATTTGAATGATGTATGGAAGAAAAATGTGAAAGTATATGAGTTATTCCATATTCCGGAAGAGGAGCGGGAAGCAATTTTAAATGCTCATCCGGAATCTTGGATTTATTTGCCGGCTTGTATGGATAAAGATCTTCCGCGCTTAGCGCAAAAATGGAAACGTTCCATCCTGTTGCGGCGGACGTTTGGCGCATCTTGTTATGTTCAAGTATCTCCTTACGGGGATATGCGCCCTCCAAAAGAATGGTTTCGATAGGAGCTTGTAAGGAGTATTAGATGAAACAATTATCTATTGTGGTGCCCGTTTATAATGAACAAGAAATGATTCCTCTGTTTTTCAAGCGGATGGAGGGTTTGCTCCGGGAACGTTTCACGTACGAATATGTATTTGTCAATGACGGAAGCAAAGATAATTCGCTGGCTATTTTGAAAGAATTAGCTGCGCAACATAGCTGTGTAAAAATTGTTTCCTTATCGCGGAATTTTGGAAAAGAGGCGGCGGTAACGGCCGGACTTTCTTATACGCAGGCCCAAGCGGTTGTTATTATGGATGTGGATTTGCAAGATCCGCCCGAGTTGATTCCTACATTTTGGGAAAAATTTGAGCAAGGATATGAAAATATATATGGGCAACGAGTGGACCGTTCCTCCGATTCCTTTTTCAAACGCATCACGGCGCAATCCTTTTACAAGCTGTATAATAAAATGGCTTCTTGGCCCATTCCTTATAACACGGGGGATTTTCGGATGATGAGCCGCCGTGCGGTGCAGGCGGTATGCAGTTTGCCGGAAAAAGAACGTTTTATGAAGGGATTATTTTCCTGGGTGGGATACAAAAGTATTGCCGTTCCCTACCGGCGTGAATCTCGGGCGGCCGGACAGACCAAATGGAATTACTGGAAATTGTGGAATTTTGCTTTAGGGGGGATTACTTCCGCCACCTCTATTCCGCTGAAACTGTGGACGTATTTTGGTTTATTGGTTTCGTTCGGGGCTTTTATATTTGCGGCATGGATTGCCTATAAAAAATGGGTATGGGGCAACCCGGTAAGCGGGTACGCTTCCTTGATGGTAACCATTTTGTTTTTCAGCGGCGTACAGCTGATTACTTTAGGAGTTATCGGAGAGTATTTGAGCCGTATTTTTGTAGAAGTAAAACAACGGCCTGCTTACTTGGTGGATGAAACCATTAATTTGAGCGAGTAGTACGCACTTTTCTGGTGATTGTTTGTATTTGGGCGGCTTTGGCCGCCTTTATTTTTTCTAAGAAGGCGGCTTGTGCTTGAATTTGCCGGTTAAGAGGGGCCGTTTTGTGGTGGCAAATTGCGATTGCAACAGCATCTGCCACATCATCTGGCTCTGGTTTTTTATCCAAATTGAGCGTGAGCTGTACCATACGTTGTACTTGTTTTTTGTCCGCTGTTCCGGTGCCGCATAAAATCATTTTGACGCGTTTGGGAGGATAAAAAGAAATTGTTTTTTTAGCTTGTTCGCAAGCTACAATAATTACACCGCGGGTCATTACGGTGTTAGCCATGGTGACTGCGCGTTTCAAAAAGAAGTTTTGTTCCATGGCCACTTGGTCGGGGTTGTACTGGGTAAGAATTTTTTGTAATTGTTCGTAAACATAGGCCAAGCGTTGGGGTAAGTCTTGACCGGCGGCTGTGTGTAATAACCCGCAGGCAATAAGCTGCAGCTGATTGCGCTCCGTGCGGCGTACTACCGCCCAACCGGTACGATCTAAACCGGGGTCTATGCCCAAAATGGTGGTAGTAAGTTTATTCATTGTTTAGAAAACCGCCCGTGGCCAAAGAGGACGCGGGCGGTATAATATAAACCAAGTTTATTTATCTAATTTGGCCATAATATCATCGGGGATATTATAGTTGGAATATACGTTTTTCGTATCGTCGTGATCATCCAGCTCTTCCATCATGTTAAGCAGAGATTCGGCTGTATGTTCATCGGTGATATTTACTTCCGTATCCGGTAACATGGTCAGTTCGGCTGATTCCGGCGTGATTCCTTTTGCTTCAATGGCTTTTTTCACTTCGTCGAAAGTGGCGTCCGGAGCGGTGATGACCTCATAGGCATCGCCTTCTGTGCGTACATCTTCGGCACCCGCTTCCAAAGCCAAGTTCATCAAATCATCTTCACCAATAGCATCTTTTGCAATCACAATCACACCTTTGCTTTTGAACATGTAAGATACACAACCGGAAGTACCGATAGAGCCGCCGCGGCTGGTGAAAATTTTACGGATTTCCGCAAAGGTACGGTTTTTGTTATCAGTTGTACATTCTACGATTACCGCCGTAGAACCCGGTCCGTATCCTTCATATGTAATTTCTTCATAAGACACACCGGGCAGTTGGCCGGTACCTTTCATGATGGCGCGTTTCATGTTTTCCATCGGCATGTTGGCTGCACGCGCATCATCCATCGCTTTTCTCAAACGAGGATTTTGATCGGGATTGCCGCCGCTCATTTTAGCCGCAATCGTAATTTCTCTTAAAATCTTGGTAAAGACTTTACCTTTTTTTGCATCTACGAGGGCCTTTTTGTGTTTAATACCAGCCCAGTGTGAATGTCCACCCATGGATGACTCCTTACTACTAGATTAGATATCTTATTCTAGCAAATTTTTTTATAGAGATATACTGAAATGAATTTGCCCCGTGCGGGATTCGAACCCGAACCACCGGTTCCGAAGACCGGTACTCTATCCAGTTGAGCTAACGGGGCTTTTATGTATTGTAGCATTTTATCTGTTATGAAAGCGAAAGCAGAGGAGATGCTGAACAAAAACCTTTCAGCATGACAATATTTTTTTGTCGTTATCCCATGCCGTCATCATGAATCCTGCGGACTGCTACTTCGGCAATGACAATATAAAATTAAGGTCATCCCTGAAACGCCACTCCCTGTCATCCCCGAAACACCCCCCTCTGTCATCCCCGAAATTTGTAATCGGGGATCTCCACCTTATTTGCTGTTACAAATCGGCCTTGAAGCGTAGTAAAAAAGAGTCTGCAAAAGGGGTAGTCTGTTTGATATGTATGAGCAAAGCGAGTTTATCAAACAGCCGTTTGCAGATGCTTTTTTGTTTCTTGGCCGACCGTCTTTTTGTGTACTTTTTCTTCGGAAAGAAAAAGTATTAATAAAAAACACTTGACTCGTTTTTTTTTTTGCTACGATTAGGGAAGATGCAGGGGTCGTTGGTGACACTTGCGTTGTTAAAGTTGTTTTTAGCCGTGTTTTTGCAGGAAAAAACAGTTGTTTATTTTTAGTTGGGAGGGATTATGAAAAGAGGTTTCACCTTAATTGAACTATTAGTAGTGGTACTCATTATCGGAGTGCTGACCGCAGTTGCCTTACCGCAGTATCAAACCGCCGTAGATAAAAGCCGTTATGCTACGTTAATGCCGATGGCTAAGAGTGTGGCCAATGCCCAAGAAGCATTTTATATGAATGGCGGACACTATTCGGATGATTTGGCCTATTTAGATGTACAGTTACCCAATGACCCGAGTGGCACCGTAGCCAATGTGGGAGACGGCTTAAAAGTAGAGATTAGTGAAGATAGTGATTATGGATTTGTAAAAATGTCCAAAGAAGGGCTAGAAAATAATTACATTATTTACCAAGAGAACAGTCTAAACTATCCCAAAGAAATCCACTGTGAAGCATTAACAGGCAGTGAACGGGCAGAGCGTTTGTGTAAGAGCTTAGGCGGCTCATTCATTAGCGGTAGTTTAACAGATGGCTATGACACGTATGTGTTGGAAGGGGGTGGCAGCGGCACTCCGTGGAGTTTAGCACATGCCGATACAGAACCTGCAGGAGTAGAAGGATGTGACTCTTATCCATGTGTGAAAGAATGTACAGCACAAATGAATAAAATGATGAATAATTTGTTTGGAGGAGATCTTATACCAGTATCTTGTCAGGCAACCTATCAAGAAGATGGGAGTATGACAGAAGGATTTTGTATACCAGATGAAGGGTGTGTTACTACGGAATATACCGAAACAGGAGCCAATATGACGCTATGTATGGATGTAGAGGGGCAAACATTGTGTCCGTATGAATATCAATTTAATAGCCAAGGAGAAGTAGTAGGTTACACTGGATGCAATGATATCTCAATGATTGGAGAAAATGGTAGATGTACTTCGTATTCTGATGTGGGAGAAATGACATACGAATATGATAATGAAGGAAATAAAATCAGTGCTTCAGATAGATATTGTTCAGGAGATCATATAAATAGTAATGGGCACTGTTCTTCATATGACGGTGGGGGAGATACTACATTTGATAACTATGGTAATCCAACGCATTATAGGCAATGTTCTTCTGGTGATTGCACCTCGTTTAATAATGCTGTAGATTATACCTATGAGTATGATATAAATGGGAATAAGATTTCTTCATCTTCGAAGTCTTGCTGGCTTGGAGATGGTGGTGACGGAAATTGTTCAACATATGATTCTGGAGAAGATATTATTTATGACAATAATGGAATTCCTTTATCTATTCAGAGTTGTAGTTTTTATGATGAAGACGGCAATTGTAGACATGTTCCTTTATCTAGAATTGAGAATACATATGATGAAAATGGAAATAGAATATCATATAGAGAATGTCATGCCTGGGGCGGGGGATGTGGCGATGACGGGTGTTCCTCTCAGTGTGATAGTTGGTCAGATTGGATTTCTCTATAGATTGGTGGTATAAATATCCTTATTTGCCCCCGCTCAGTCGTTTTGAGCGGGGGCATTTTTAGTAAGTAAGGTTGATAAAAAATAGTTAGAGGATTATCTAAAGAAAATTTTCCTTTTCAATCTCACCTTTTTATGCTATAACATACCATATGAGATCAATTAAATTAACCGAAAATTTATGTTGTCCCAATGGCTGTGAGACGTTTGAAGCAGACCGCTGGACGTTTGTGAATGTGACCCAAAATCCCGAACTGAAAGATGCGGTACTCGGCGGGGAATTGAATTTGTTTTGTTGTCCCCAGTGCCAAACTTTCTTTCATGGCGATACCGATTTGATTTATTTGGATGAAGAGGCACGTTTGTTGATTTTTGTATTTTCCGAGAAAAACCGCGATCAGCAAGCGCAATTAGTGCACAAAATGCAACACGATTATTTGCTGTTAAAAGATACCCTTTTAAAGCAAATTAATTTAGACTTTGGCCCGATGTGTGTCTTCGGCCTAGAGGAATTAAAGGGGGTTGTGCAGAAAGAAGAAGAACGTATGGATGAGTCGCAAGTCATTGCGGCAGCCGCGGCGTCACTGGGGATGAGAGTGGCGCGTTTGGAGCCCGCGTGGGCACGGGAACATAATTTTCCGTTATATGTGGCTGTCGGGGCGGATGAAACAGCGAAAAGCTTTGCTGGTTCCGCCCGTAAGGTGCTTAAGTCCGGTCTGAAAAGCCCGTTGCTTAAACACTTTGCCGAACAGGTGGGGGAAGGCGCTTTAGCGCCCAAAGTGTGTTATGATACCGAGAAAACATAAAGAATTATTGCAAACTATCGGCACGTATGCCGACAAATTAGGTCTAAAAGCATGGGTAGTGGGAGGAGCTGTCCGTGACTTTTATCTCAAAAAAGATACCAAAGATTTGGATCTGACTTTTGAAGGATCACCGGAGTCTGTTGCAGG
Organism: Elusimicrobiaceae bacterium; assembly: GCA_017528825.1. Taxonomy (NCBI): domain Bacteria; kingdom Pseudomonadati; phylum Elusimicrobiota; class Elusimicrobia; order Elusimicrobiales; family Elusimicrobiaceae; species Elusimicrobiaceae bacterium. The sequence goes on from JAFXOI010000035.1 coordinate 13,813, forward strand.
ATTTTGTATTCGAACGTGGGGGGGAGAAAAACGAAAATTTTCCCAATTTAATACTTATCGGGTCACCCTTTCCAGCGGTATGAAGCTAGATTTGGTGCAGGCCCGTAAGGAAACTTATGCTCGGCCCGGAGCCTTGCCGGAAGTGACTCCGTCTAATATCAAGGACGATTTGTTCCGACGAGATTTTACGGCGAATGCTTGGGCACTCAGCATTTCTCCTAAAAATTTTGGGGCGTCCTATGACCCATTCGGTGCACAAAAAGCCATCGACGGTGGATTCTTGAAAATCTTGCACGAGCGGAGTTTTTCGGATGATCCAACTCGTTTGTATCGTATTGTCCGTTTTGCGGGACGTTTTGGATGGAGTATCGAACGTAAAACGGCGCAACTTTTGCAAGATGCCGTGCGGCAAGAGTATCCGTTTATTTTATCACGGGAAAGAGTCAGGCAGGAATTGGTAAAAATTCTGTCGGAAAAAAATGTATGCGATATTTTTGCTTTATTGCAAAAGTATGATTTGACGCCTTTCTTATATCCCGGAATTAAATGGGGCGACGAAATTGCCAAGGGCAAAACGGTAGAAGCAAAACTGGGCATTTTGGCTTGTTTACTCGCCTCCAGCGGTCCGGAATTTTTGATGAGTTTACACCTGCCGAAAGAATTGACCCATGAATTGTTGGGAGCGTGGTCGGTTTTCGACAGTCAAAAATCTCCGGCAGCGGTCCTGACCTCTATGCAAGAAGAAATCGTGCGGGCGATGTGTCCGGGCTTAAAACGGACGGCTTTGGAACCCTGTTTTATCAAAGGCCGTGACCTTCGGGACCTGGGAATGAGCGGCCGCAAAATATCGGCCACGATGGAACGCTTTAGCAAGCTGCAATGGGCGGGCCGTATTTCCAGCCGTGAACAAGCATTGAGCTTTTTAGAATAGGAGTAGATAGCATACAAACACCCCGCTCTGTTAAGGGCGGGGTATTTTTATACAAGGGAACAGAAGTTGTGGCCCTCTAATTAAAATTAGCACTCGATTAAAAGACTTGCTAATTTTAAGCAAATTTGTTATACTACCATTAATCACCCCTCTCGGTTAGGCTAGTGAGGGGCTTTTTATCCTATTTATAGGAGCGAGTTATGCAAGAAAATACCAATATTCTTTCTTTACCTACCGTAGTGCCGGCCGTAGCCATACGCGATGTAGTCATGTTTCCCGGTATGAATTTGCCGTTGTCGGTAGATCGACCTAAATCTGTGGTAGCCATTGAGCTGGCTTTGGAAACTCCCAACAAATATGTACTGGCTTTATCACAAAAATCAGCGGAAGTGGATGAGCCGAAAGCGGAAGATATTTATCATTTCGGGGTGTTGAGTGAAATTACCCAATCGCTCAAGATGCCGGATGGTTCCGTAAAAGTATTTTTGCAAGGATTGGTGCGGGCCAAAGTGGAAAAGCTGGAATTGCATCCGGTTACTCGCACTTGGTTTGCCACCGTTGAGTATATTGAGGAAAAAGAAGATAATAGCCCGGTCGTGCAGGCACTCATGCGCAAGGTGCTCGATGAATTTGATCATTATGCGCGCGTTTCTCATCGGATTGCGGTGGAAGGAGTCTCCTTTTTACGTCAGATTGAAGATCCTTCCAAACTGGCCGATACCATCGCTTCCAATATGATGGTCAAAGCCGAACAGCGACAGCAAATTTTGGAAACGGCCAACGTAAGAGAACGTTTGGAAAAAATTTTAAAGCTGATTACCAGTGAAGTGGAGATTTTGGGACTGGAGGAAAAAATCCACTCCAAAGTCCGCGCTCAAATTGAGAAGAATCAAAAGGAGTATTATCTCAATGAGCAAATGAAAGCCATTCAAAAAGAACTCAGCCAAAAGGATGATTTTCAGAAAGAATTAGATGGTATTCGAGCTAAAATTAAGAAAAATGGTCTGCCGCCTACGGCTAAGGAAGCGGCTGAAAAAGAAGTGGACCGTCTGCAAAAAATGCAACCTTTTTCACCGGAAGCCACGGTGGCGCGTACGTATCTAGATTGGTTAGTTAATATGCCTTGGAATCAGACGACCCAAGATGTATTGGATATTGCCCAAGCCAAAAAAGTATTGGATGATGACCATTTTGGTTTGGATAAACCCAAAGAGCGTATTTTGGAGTATATCGCGGTGAGTAAATTGACCGAGGGCCTGCGCGGACCGGTATTGTGTTTTGTGGGGCCTCCGGGAGTGGGGAAGACGTCTTTGGCCAAATCTATTGCAAGAGCTATCGGACGAAAGTTTGTGCGAATGTCGCTAGGTGGCGTGCGGGATGAAAGTGAAATCCGCGGGCACCGCCGTACGTATATAGGCTCTATGCCGGGACGGATCATTCAGGGGATTAGCAAGGCAAAGAGTTCTAATCCGGTCTTTTTACTTGATGAAATTGATAAGATGGGCTCTGATTGGCGCGGTGATCCGGCGGCAGCTTTACTGGAACTATTAGATCCGGAGCAGAATAAAGATTTTGTGGACCATTTTTTGGATGTGCCGTACGATGTTTCTAAAGTTTTGTTTATTACGACGGCCAATTCCTTGGGGTCCATTCCGGGCACGTTGCGCGACCGCTTGGAAATTATTGATTTTTCCGGTTACACGGAATATGAAAAACATGAAATAGCGGACCGTTATTTAATCCCTAAACAAATGAAATTGCATGGATTAAAACCCGAAGCATTGCACATTTCTCATGATGCTGTTGCGCTGGTCATGCGTGAGTACGTGCGGGAAGCCGGGGTGCGTAATTTGGAGCGGGAAATCGGCACTTTGTGTCGTAAAGCGGCCAAACAATATGTAGAAAACGGCAATAAAAAGATTACGATTACGGCCAAAAATCTGCATGAATATCTGGGCGTTCCTAAGTATGCCAATTTTGCCACCGAAGAAAACGGAATAGGTATTGCCACCGGCCTTGCGTGGACGAGTGTGGGTGGGGAAACCTTATCTATTGAAACCACTAAAATCCCGGGCAAAGGCCAGCTTATTTTGACAGGGATGCTGGGAAATGTGATGAAAGAATCGGTTCGGGCGGCACTGACGTATGCACGTAGCCGCGGTTTTGGCAAGAAAGTAAATTTTGATCGTACCGACTTTCATTTCCACTTCCCCGAAGGAGCTGTACCCAAAGACGGCCCTTCAGCCGGTATTACCATTACGTCTGCGCTAGTTAGTTTGCTTTCCGGCTTGCCGGTAAAAAAACGGCTTGCTATGACGGGTGAAGTGACCATTACCGGCCGCGTATTGCCGGTGGGCGGCATTAAAGAGAAATTTTTGGCGGCTTATCGGGAAGGCGTGAAAACAATTCTCTTTCCGCATACCAATGAAAAGGATGTGTCGGAACTACCCGAAAAAGTACGCAAGGAATTAACTTTAATTCCGGTCAAGCATATGGATGAAGTGTTACCGTTGGCATTAGAAGGATATAAAGGTGCAAAGGCATCCGCATCCACAGTTAAACCGTCGCCAAAGAAATCTTCTGCCGACAAAGAGAAGATTGCTAAAAAGGCAAAAAAAATCGCTGCTAAGAAACCGGTTAAAAAAGTGAGCAAAAAGGTAGCTGTTAAAAAAGTAACCATTAAAAAACCGGCCAAAAAAGTAGCCAAAAAGAAATAATTTTGTGCTGACACAAAACCCCGCTCCTTTGAGCGGGGTTTTTTTTGTCGCTGCCGTGTTTTTGTTTGGCTGTTTTCTCGTCGGAAAATAAAAAAGGCTTGACTTGTTTTTTTTTTTTTTTTACTATCATTTAAAAAAATTAACCAAGGAGGTTGTTTGTTGTAAATAAAATAAGGTCATCCTGAAGTGTTTTAGTTCAGGATCTCCAACTTATTTTAAAGAAAGCGGAGGAGATGCTGAGCAAAGACGACTCAGCATGACAATATGAATTATTAAAGGAGGTTGTATATGTTGTTAAGAAATAACAGAGCGTTCACGCTCATTGAGTTGTTGGTAGTAGTATTAATCATCGGCATATTGTCAGCTATTGCCTTGCCGCAGTATGAAAAGGCAGTAGCCAAAGCGCGTTTTGTACAATTACAAACGATGATGAATTCCTATGAAAAAGCTGGACATATTGCATTAGCTACCAATGGATACGTGACGGATGGAACCAATTATCTAACTGGCACCAATGCAATTGCAGATATATCTATACAAGGAACTCCAGAAGGATCTATCACCAAAACAGAGTGGGGGGATATTACATCTAATTGTGGTTGGGGATACTGTTGGTTAAATTTTAGTGGTAAAGGGAAATATGCTGGAGTTACTATTAATTATGAATGGGGAAATTCAACGCACCAGAGTGTATTTGCTGCTAGCTCATCTCAAAATGCTGCCATGCAGAAAGTACTTTGTGAATGGGCGAATTCTTATTCATCTAACGTTACTGAACCAAAGTGTAAATGAATTTGAAAATTTTTCATGTATTATATATTTAAAACAGCCCCACTGGTTGGTGGGGCTGTAAATTTATAGTCAAAAGCAGTAATCAAACCTTCATAATTTCGGCTTCTTTTTCGGCTACCAATTTGTCAATTTGGGCAATGTTGGCATCGGTGGATTTTTGCACATCGGCCTCATAACGTTTCAAATCATCTTCCGTTACTTCGCCGGCTTTTTGTGCTTTTTTCACTTTTTCCAAAATATCGCGGCGCGTATTGCGTACGGCCACTTTGAAATCTTCGCTCATTTTAGAAATGTTTTTGGCCAGCAATTTGCGGCGGTCTTCCGTCATAGAAGGCAACGTAATGCGGATGACTTTACCATCGTTTACCGGGCTGGCTCCCAAATCGGCTTTTTGTAACGCTTTGTCAATTTCGTTTAACGAAGAAATATCCCACGGTTGTATTTCCAAGGTTTTGGCATCTAGCACATTGATCAAAGCCATTTGCTTAATTGGGGTGGGGGTACCGTAATAGTCTACACGGATATTTTCCAACAGTTGCGCACTGGCGCGGCCGGTGCGGATAGTGGCTAAATCTTTTTGCAGTTTGGCCACGTGTTCGGCCATTTCGGCCTTGCCTTTGCTAATAAATTCGTTAATTCCTTCCATAATTTCCTCTGTTAGTGAGATGATTTATTATATAAATTTTTTATTGTGTGATGCAGTCATGCGGATATAAGGCGCAGTAATCAGGTGCATTTTTCCAGTGACTGCGCGCAGGTAAAATCATTTGATCTGAAAGTATTACTTGTCCTTGCTCATCCATTTTTCCGCTTACGAGCCCCAAATCCTGCTTTTCAGAAGGAGTGAGAATTTGTTTTTGATAGATAAAATTCGGAAACTCCGATTTTTTAAGTGAATAAGTTTGCACCTTGTTTTCGCCGATTGAAAAGGCATATTGTATCATAGGCATTTTGGGGTCTGTTTTGAGAGTGGAAAAAGCAATCATCTCAGTCGTCTGATTATTAGAGCGGATAGTTTTACTGCTAAACAAACCGTCACTGGTGAAGGTAAATAGCTTGCTTTCCGTCGGACTAGGGTAAAACTCCAAGGTATCAATTTGACCGTTTTTATACAAAGTTATTTTCTGGATAGGGGTTTTATCGTTCATATCTTTGAAATCCATGCGTTCGCGTAAAACATTTTGGCTGAATAACACAACGCTACTGGAATGGTCTTCGTAAGTGTACAGGGTGCAGACGGGGTGGAGGTAGTTAGTATGTGTTGGAAAGATATGACAGGCAGCGGAAGAACGCGTAGTTCGCATAGAGGTAACTTTGCTTCCTCGGGCATTCTGGTCAAAAGATAAATTACTTTGGTGTAGGGGTGCTTCCGTAGCAGATTGTTGTTGATCGGCTTTTTTCTGCATATCTATCATCGTTTGCATCAAAGGCGGTAGGGGCTGGTCAGCAGAAGCGGAAACGTTTTCCGGCGTTTGATTTTCCGAGGTTTCGCTCGGGTTCGGCACGGACTCAGTAGAGAAGGGTTGTGAAACAGGTATCTCTTGTTGAGCGGTTGGCTCCGGCTCAGAATGAGTAGCAGTAATCTTATGTATTAATAACGCGCCACCCAGTATAACTACCAGCAGTAATACCAGCAGGACGGTCAAATTATTTTTTGAGTTCGGATTTGTCATACATTTGTTCTAAATGTTCCACATACGGATTTTGTTTGAATAAAGAGCCGGTGGGCAATTGTTTGTGCTGGGATAGTTCTGCGAGTAATAAACTGTGTAACCGATTTAACGGCACATTGAGCTGCCCGCCGAAAGTGACGGGAGTTCCGTATCCCTTCCAATAACATTGCATGAGTTGCCGGTGCAAAGAACTGCGTTGTTGCGCAATGATTTCTTCTGGGTTGTCCACCATAAACATCAGCCAGCCATCGTGTTTGTTGGCGTAGTGAGCATAAATCATGGAGATATTTTTCCAAGGAAGTATAATTTCTTTCTTAGTTTGCGGATGAATAATAACGGAGTATTCATCAAAGTACAAAGCGGGTTTCCCCCAGGCAAGCAGTGGGGAGAGGAAAAGACAAATCAACAGTAAGAGTAACGCCACAGGAACTACGATAAATGTGAGCGTCTGTGAAGTTAACGGAGAACCGATAAACCAGAGGGCCGCCGTCCACAGACCTGCAAACGACGCCAACACCAAGCTCACAGCGAGTAATCTGATTTTGTCGTAATAAAAACTTTGTTCCCTCATAGCATCGAAAGTGTCTCTTTAATAAATCAACGTGCCGATATCTTCTCCGCAGACCGCACGTTTGATATTGCCTTTTTTGTGCAGGTTAAATACTTGTACGGGTACTTGGTTTTCCATACAAATAGCCAACGCGGCAGTATCCATAAATTGCAACCGCTTTTCAATGGCTTCTTTATAAGAAATCTTTTTAATGCGTTTGGCTTTGGGATTTTTCTTGGGGTCGCTGTCATACACGCCGTCCACTTGCGTGGCCTTTAACAAGACGTGCGCCCCAATTTCAGAAGCGCGCAACGCCGCGGCGCTATCGGTGGTAAAATACGGGTTGCCCGTACCACCTGCAAAAATGACAATACGTCCTTTTTCTAAATGGCGCAACGCGCGGCGACGCACAAACGGCTCGGCCATTTGATAAATGTTGACAGAGGTTTGCACCCGGGTAGGGGCGCCGGCTTCTTCCAAGGCAGATTGCAGGGCAATGGCATTAATTACAGTAGCGAGCATACCCATACTGTCTGAATTAACGCGGTCAATAACGCCACCACCGTCGCGCACACCGCGCCAAATGTTGCCACCGCCGATTACAATGGCCAGTTGGCAATGGGTATCTTTGTGCATGTGGGCAATTTCTTCTGCAATGGCTTTAAGGGAAGTGGCGCTGACACCGCGGTGTCCGTCTTTACTTAACGCTTCTCCGGAAAGTTTTAATAAAATTCTTTTTGTTTTCTTTTGAGGCATAAATTCCTCCTGTGTTTTGTGTATTGTATCAAATTATCATAAGCAGAGACTTTTTTCTGTAACGGCCTTACCGGTACAGAAAAAAGCCCCTCTTGCGAGGGGCTCATTATTAGAAGCGTACAAAACGTACCACTTTTAATTCTCCGCCTAAGGTCTTAGACTCTTCGGCCAAGTAATCGGCAACGGTTTTTTTGTTGTCTTTAATGGTCGGTTGTTCTAACAGGCAGGTTTCTTTGGCGAACTTTTTGAGTTTGCCCGGTAACATTTTGGCAATCATTTCATCAGATTTGCCTTCGTTTTTGGCTTGGGTGCGATAGATATCCAATTCTTTTTCTTTATCAGCTTCCGGAATATCTTTGGCTTCTACCCACATGCTTTGCATACCGACGGTGTGCATCGCCAGTCCGCGGGCAATTTCAGCGGCTTTGGTTGTATCTGCACCGTTAGCGGCTAATTCCAATAAAGAGGCTTTTTTGTTATCGGAGTGCACATAAGAAGCAATGACGTTACCATTGGCGGCCGTCCAGTTATAGGCACCTTTGAAAGTGGTGTTTTCACCGAATTTCGGAGCTTTTTCCACAATCATGGCTTTGATGGTTTCGTCAGCGGTATAATCAGTTACTTCCGGATGTTGCAATACATAATCGGCAATGGCATCGGCTAAACCAATGAAATCCGGCGTTTTTGCCACGAAATCTGTTTCGCAGCCTAAATAAGCCATGGCAAAATGTTTGCCGTCGGTTTTAACGGATACACGGCCTTCCTTGGTCGCGCGGTCGGCGCGTTTGGCTAAATCGGCCAATCCTTTTTTGCGCAAATAGACAATGGCTTGTTCCATGTCATTATTGTTTTCTTCTAAGGCTTTTTTGCAAGCCATTAAGCCTGCGCCTGTTTTTTCACGTAAAATTTTGATATTTTCAGCTAAAGACATATTTTCTCCTAACTTATATCCGGAAGGCCGCCTCTGCGGCCTTCCGTAGGTTTAAAACTTATTTGGCCTCTTCGGCTACTGCTTCTTTGGTCGCTTTTTTAGCGGTGGTTTTTTGGCAGTGGTTTTTTTAGCAGTGGTCGTTTTTTTGGCAGTAGTTGTTTTCTTGGCAGTTGTCTTTTTGGCAGCTGCTTTTTTGGCCGGTTTTTCTTCGGCAGCAACTTCTTCTTTCACTTCTTCTGCCTTCGGAGCTTCTTGGGTTTCTACGACTTCTACTTTTTCTTCCACTACTACTTCGGCTACCGGTTCAACTTTGGCAGCTTCGGTTTTTTGTTCAGCTTTTTCGCTGGCGAGCATTGCACTTTCAAAAGCATTGGCCATGGCCGGGTTGACAGGAGCGGCTTCACCTTCTTCGGTAGCAGCAGCATCAGCCGGTTTGTTGGCGGCTTCTACTTCAGCACGTCCTTCTAACACAGAATCAGCAACAGCCGCGCAGAATAATTTGATAGAGCGGGCGGCATCATCGTTACCCGGTACGGGCACATCAATCAAATCCGGATCGGAATTGGTATCGCAGACCGCTACCACAGGAATGCCTAATACGTGGCTTTCGCGCACAGCACCAGCGGTATCAACCGGATCAATCACAAATACTACATCCGGTAATACTTTCATGTCGCGGATTCCACCTAATAATTTTTGCAAGCGGTTTAATTCTTTAGTCAAGCGGCTGGCTTCTTTTTTGGAGATAGCTTTAAATACACCGGAGGCTTCCCATTTTTCCAGTTCGTTCATGCGTTCAATAGATTTTTTAACGGTTTGGAAGTTGGTTAACGTACCGCCCAACCATTTTTCATGAATGCAATAAGCACCACATCGGGCTGCTTCGGCTTGAATAGCTTCTTGGGCTTGTTTCTTGGTGCCGACAAATAAAAATTTAGAACCTTTTTTGGCTTCTTCTTTTACAAAAGCACAGGCTTTTTTCAATTCTTTGGCGGTTTTTTGCAGATCTAAGATATGCACCCCGTTGCGTTCACCGAAAATATAGCGGCTCATTTTGGGGTTCCAGCGGGAGGTTTGATGTCCGAAATGGACGCCCGCTTCCAACATAGACTTCATGGATACATTACTCATTATTACTCTCCTTGTGGGGTTTATATCTAAATTTGGAAGATTACTTCCCGGTGATATAATACCCGGATTTACCGAAGGAAGCGCTTGAATTTGCAACCAGGTTGCGCACTTACCTAAAATAAATCCACCTATATTATACAAAAAAACGCGCCCCTTTGCAGGAGCGCGTTTTGAAAGTTTCTGAAATTAGAAACGTCCATTGACGATAACCATCGCAGGCAACCAACCGTTCTTGGCGATGTTGATTAAACCGATTTGCAAACCTTTGATGTGATTGACATAGTTCACCAAACCGAGTTGCACACCGGTTAAGCTGCCAGTGTTCCAGTTCACAAGACCTGCTTGTACACCGACTACTTCACCTTTGGCAATGTTTACATAACCGTCATGTAAACCGGTCAAGTCGCCTTCACTGATGGATACTAAACCACCTTGAATACCACGCATATCTTGTTTGTTGATAGTAATTAAACCGCCTTGCAAACCATATACGATATCAGCAGTATTGTAGATAAACGCAGATTTGACACCGCGTGTTTTGTAGGTGTTGCTGTAGATTAAATCTAATTGAACGCCATCTACCGTATCGGCTTTAGAACCAATACCGAGATCTAAACCGGTAATGTTGTGGATGTTGTTCGGGGCAGCGATAGCAATATCATCCCACAAGGACAATTTGATAATACCGGTATCACCGGCGGTAGCAGCAGACGGCAAAGCGCATAACAAACCTAATAGCGCAGCCATTAATACTAATTTCTTCATGTAGTTTATTTCTCCTTAATTAATGAATAGTACGACCCTTTTATTATATGTTTTTTATAATACATGCGCAAAATTTATTTAGGGCAAGTTTATTTGCTACAATAATATATATGGTAGAAAATACGTTTTATCAGAATTATGAGGTGCCGGAAGATTTGCGTTTTCGTACGCAAGATATTTTGCGTAATGGGGGGCTAAATTGTTCGGCCAAATTAGAGCCCAAATATTTTGAAAATATTTTTACGCCGCCCAACCGGATTACGCAGGTGCATGTGAATTTGGAATTTTGGCCCACCGGCAAAGAAATCACGGTGCGTGGCCATGTGTGGGGCAAGCGAACCGTCCGATGTGACCGCTGTTTGAAAGAGACGCAACAAGATTTTGACGAAACTTTTTTAGAGACCGCTAGCGCGAAAGCCGAAATAATTGATATAATGTTATTTGTGCGGCAAACACTTGCTTTGACCGAGGATATTCAGTTTTTGTGTAGTCCCGACTGTAAGGGATTATGCGCTCAGTGTGGAAAAAACCTGAATGATGGTCCGTGTGAGTGTAAGCCGGAAATCCTTTCGCCGTTTGCGGCATTAAAAGGAAAATTTAAATAAATTAGACGTGTTTCACGTATAGGAGTAACAAAATGCCTAATCCAAAGAAAAAACATACTCGTTCTCGCAGAGATTTGAGAAGATCTCATAACTCCGTGATTGAAGTGGCCCAATTAGTGGAATGCCCCAACTGCAAAGCCATGCGCCTTCCGCATAATGTGTGTCCTTCTTGCGGGTTTTATAAGGACCGCGTAGTAGTCGCTCAAAAAGCGGCTCAAAAAGAAGAAGCCAAATAATTTCCTATGATTAAGATAGCCCTCGATGCACTCGGCGGGGATTTCGGAGCCAAGCCCAATGTATTAGGCGCCTTAGCGGCGGCTAAAGTGTTGGACGCCGAAGTTATTTTGGTCGGTGACGAAACCGTCCTGCGTCAGGAATTTGCTAATTTAGGATATTCGGCTTTGCCGAAAAAGCTTTCTATCGTGCACGCCCCCAACGTGATTGATATGGGGGCGGAGCCCGCCAAAGAAGTTCGTACCAAAAAAGATGCCAGTATTGTAGTATGCGCTGAACTGGTGCATACGGGTAGAGCGGATGCTTTTGTGTCGGCCGGCCATAGCGGAGCTGCCATGGTGGCTGCGCTGTTTGGCATGGGACGTATTAAAGGTGTGCTTCGTCCGGCCATTGCCAGCCCGATGCCTACCTATAAGGGTGTCAGTCTGCTTCTAGATGCAGGAGCCAATGCAGATTGTAAGCCGGTACATCTCTTGCAATTTGCAGTGATGGGTTCTGCCTACATGCAAAAAGTATTTGACGTGGAGACCCCTAAAGTGGGTATTTTGTCTATTGGAGAAGAAGAAACCAAAGGCAATATGCTGGTTAAGCATACCGTACCGCATATGCGGGAAATTGGGGTGAATTTTGTAGGAACGGTGGAAGGAAGAGATGTAAATACAGGCGAAACCGATGTGATTGTGTGTGATGGTTTCGTCGGAAATATTGTATTAAAGACGGCTGAAGGGTTAGCACGTACCATGATTAACATGATTAAGCGGGAAATCAAAAAACGCCCGCTCGCTATGTGTGGTGCTTTGCTTTCCAAAGCGGCCTTCAAAGCAGTAAAAGATCACACAAACCCGGATCAATACGGCGGAGCTCCGCTGGTAGGGGTGAACGGGGTGGCCATTATTGCTCATGGTAAATCCAATGATATAGCTATTTTAAATGCTTTGAAAACAGCTGAAAAATTGGTAAAAAAGAATTTTATAGCCGATGTGGCGGCCCGAATGGCTGCGCTCAAAGATACGTTTTCCCGTATTGAAGAGGAAGGGGGACATCATGGCTGATTTTGCCGGACAAAAAGTAGTGATTACAGGGGCGACGCGCGGGATTGGTTATGCGTTGGCGGAAGCATTTGCAAAGGCCGGAACAGACGTGGCCGTGTGCGGTACCCATGAAGATGCCGTACAACAGACCGTAGAAAAATTACGGGCGTTTGGTACCAAAGTTTTTGGCTTACGTACGGATATTTCCAGCGAAGCCGATTGCGAAAATTTTGTCCAAGGTGCCGTTAAAGAATTGGGTGGTTTAGATGTGTTAGTCAATAATGCCGGTATTACCAAGGACGGTTTGACGGTGCGTATGAGCGAGGCCGATTGGGCCAACGTGATCAATGTCAATTTGACAGGAACATTTTTGATGTGTAAAGCCGCGTTAAAAGTGATGTTTAAGAAACGCAGCGGCAGTATTGTAAATATTTCTTCCGTCATCGGCCAAATGGGTAATGCCGGTCAGGCCAATTATGCCGCCAGTAAAGCGGGTATTATTGGACTTACAAAATCGCTGGCACGAGAATTTGGTTCGCGCGGCGTGCGCGTCAATGCCGTTGCACCCGGATTTGTACGCACGGCTATGACCGATGCGTTAAGCGAAGAAATGAAGGAAAAAGCTTTAGAAGCGGTTGTATTAAAAAGATTTGCAGAACCGCAGGATATCGCCAAAGCAGTAATGTTTTTGGCCAGCCAAGACGCTGCCTATATTACCGGACAGGTGTTGGCCGTCAACGGCGGACTGTATATTTAAGTTATATTCGGAGGACAACATGTCTGTAGAAAACGTACAAGAAAGAGTGAAAAATATCATCGTGGAACAATTGGGAGTAGAAGCCGATCAAGTAAAACCGGAAGCCCAATTTGTCAACGATTTAGGTGCTGATTCTTTGGATACCGTGGAACTGATCATGGCTTTGGAAGAAGAATTTGACATCGAAATTCCGGATGACAAAGCTGAAAAAATTAAAACCGTGGGCGAAGCGGTCAGCTACATTGAAGCAAACGCCAAAAAATAACCAACGTGCCTACTGAGTTAGAACAAATCATTGGTTATAGCTTCAAAGATACGGCGATTTTAAAGGAAGCACTCACTCATAAGTCTTTTGCGGGAGAACACCGCGCCATTACTCATAATGAGCGATTGGAGTTCTTGGGCGATAGTATATTGGGAGCCATTGTGGCTAACTATATCTATGGCAAATGTCCGCACAGCGAAGAGGGAGTGCTTTCTAAAATCAAGTCCAATCTGGTTTCCAGACATAACTTGTATCTTTGGGCTAAAGAGCTGGATCTGGGCCGATTTATGCGTTTGGGGCATGGAGAACTTGCCACCGGAGGCCGCCAGCGCGATAGTATTTTGTCTAACGCCATGGAAGCTGTGTTGGGAGCGGTGTATTTAGATGGTGGATACGAAGCCGCCGAGCAAGTAGTATTACCTTGGGTACGTACCCAAACATTAAATCAGGACGGTGGTGATTTCAAGAGTATGTTGCAGGAATATGTTCAAAAACATTCTCGTGAAGTGCCTACCTATGAAATTGTGCAGACCGTCGGGCCGGAACATGATAAAACGTTTACGGTGGAAGTTTCCTTAAACGGAAAACGATTGGGGATTGGCAAAGGACATAATAAAAAATCAGCCGAACAAGCTGCTGCGCAAAATGCATATCAACATTTGAAGAAATAGAACGTTATGGCATTCAAAAAAAATTCTTCTAAAATTACAATTACGCAAACCAAACAAGTCCGTGAGGTCGTACAAAAGGCCAAAGGCAGACCTTGGCTTGCTTTGGGTATCATTGCATTTGTACCTGTTTTATTTTTATTAATATGGACGACTATGAGCGGCCCTAAACATGGAAAGCCCGCTAAAAATTCTGCCAAAACAGAAACCATTTTAATCCGTCAGACTCCGCAGGAACTAGCCGAAGAGGCAACAACCGCCTTGCGCAAAGGAGATACAGACGCGTTTTTGGATTTATTGGGAACCAAAGTTAAGGATCCTAACATTACCAATAGTTACGGAGACAGTTTATTGTTGGCTGCGGCTACTTTGGGAAACGTAGATGCGGTGCAACAGCTATTGGCTATGGGGGCAGATGTAAACAAACAGAATTATAATACACGAGATACGGCCGTCTTACGTAGTATAGCTGCAGATCATGATGAAATTACTCGTCTGCTCGTGTATGAGCATGCCGATTTGAATATTCCCAATAACTATCGTCAAACACCGATGGGACTTGCTGTGGAGAAACAAAAAGGCGAACTGGTGGATTTATTCTTAGCCAACGGAGTCAAAGCAGGATTAACGAGTGAAACTTTGTTTCGGGCCGTGGCACAAAAGAATTTAGTGGGTGTTTGGGGAATGCTCAAAGGAGGAGTAGATCCGAACGTTACCAATGAAAAGAGTAATACTCCTTTGATTATTGCGGCGTCTTTGGGAGACACGGACTCGGTGCGGGCGCTACTAGCTTATCGTGCCGATGTCAATAAAGCCAATAACGACGGCAACACCCCTCTTATTTATGCCGCGCGGTATAATCATCCCAATACGGTGATGGCTTTAACCGCCCCTTTGACTATGCAATACCGGGTCGATTTGGATGCGCAGAACAAGCGCGGAGAAACAGCCTTGTATTGGGCGGCGCAAAAAGGATATCCTGCTGTGGTAAAGATTTTATTAGCCTATGATGCAGATAAAAATATCAAAACTGCGGCCGGTCTTACGGCATTAGATGCGGCGAAAAAATATAATCGCCAAGACGTAATTAATTTGTTGACGATGAATATCAATCAATTAAAGGCTTCTTTTAATCAACAACTGCAAGCTCAGCAACAAACTCAAGCAGATGCACAGGCAGAGGCTGAAGCGGCACAGTAAAATTTTTGCTGTTTTTACAACTCCGAGGGCATATGTCTTCGGAGTTTTTTTATGTTTTCTTATCCGTGCGGATGAAACTTTTTGTGTTTTTGTTTTAGGTCGGTTACGTCTAAATGTGTGTAAATTTGGGTAGTAGTCAAATTGGCATGCCCCAACATTTCCTGCAAACTGCGCAAATCTGCGCCGCCTTGCAGTAAATGGCTGGCAAAAGTATGCCGAAATAAGTGAGGATGTAAAGGCTGCGAGATGCCGGCTTTTCGCCCAAGTGCGGCCAGATCCTTCCACACACTAACACGGCTGATTTTTTTCCCGTTTTTGTTTAAGAACAACTCAGAGCCCACCGTGCTTTTACTGGCAAAATGAGCTTCCCGTATGGCTAAATAATTACGGATGCGCTCACAACAAATCGGATGTATGGGAACAAATCGTTGTTTTCCTCCTTTACCAAAAGCTAATACCCACCCTTCCTCTATATTTACGTTTTCTAGTTGTAAATTAATGAGTTCACTTACACGCAGGCCGGTGGCATACAATAGTTCGATGATGGTTAACGTGCGTATTTCATCAAATTTTTCAGCGGGATAGGAGAGTAATTTTTCCATTTCCGCGCGGGATAGTTGCTCGGGCATATGCTGGGGTAAGCGCGGGGATTTTAATAGACCGGTTGGGTCTTTTTTTAAGTGTCCCTCTACAAGCAAGAATTTATAGAAACATTTTACGGCTTCTATTTTGCGGAAAATACTGGCAGGAGATAATTTTTCATTTTCGCGTAGTTGATATGTAAAACTATCTAAAAACTGAGGCTGTATTTCCAGCGGTGAAATTTCGTTAGCTGCGCAATACTCCAGGTAGTGTGCCACGTCGGCGGTGTAAGCCTGGCGCGTGTTGACACTCAGTTGGCGCTCAAAGGCCAAATGATTTTGAAAATCCTCCCACAAGAGGTCGGTAGAAGGGGGAAGTATTGGATCAGACATATAAGTATTATAAAATTTTTGTTTGAAAAATGGGGCAGAAAATAGAGAATCTTTTTACCTCAGACAGATAACCCCCAGTTTAATTGCATTCGTGTCCATAAAAAACACTCTTTGAGGAATTTTCTTCAAAGAGTGTTTTAGCAAAATAAGTTCTTTTATTTGAAAGAAGTTTGCCCGGTTTTTTGTGTCAGGTAATTCTTCAAACCGGACGGATCATTGGAATGTACCAACGCTTCTTGGAAGGTAACCTTCTTTTGGAGATATAATTCTCCCAAGGTCTGGTTCATGGTGATCATACCTTGGTTAGCACTGGTCTGCATGGTGCTCATAATCTGTTCAGCTTTTCCGTCGCGGATCAAGTTGCGTACCGCGGAATTGGCTAGCAACACTTCTGCCGCCATGACACGCCGTCCATCGACCCCTTGTAATAATTGCTGGGAAATAATGGCTTCCAATACGAAAGATAATTGGGTGCGTACCTGCGGTTGTTGATTGGCCGGGAACACGTCAATAATACGGTTGATGGACTGAATAGCATCATTGGTGTGCAAGGTAGCAAACACCAAGTGACCCGTTTCTGCCAAAGTCAAACAGGCCTCAATCGTTTCAATATCGCGCAACTCACCTACCAGAATTACATCCGGGTCTTCGCGCAGGAAGTGTTTCAAGGCATCTTGGAAGGATTTTGTATCGGCGCCCACCTCACGTTGGTTGACAATACTACGTTTATGCGGATGCACGAATTCGATAGGGTCTTCTACCGTGATGATGTGATTACTCTCGTGCATGTTAAGGTAGTTAATCATGCTAGCTAGAGAGGTAGATTTACCAGAACCCGTGGCTCCGGTAACCAACACCAACCCTTTTTCCAATTTCATCAAATTGTAAATAACCGCCGGCAACCCTAACTGTTCAAAGGATTTGAATTCATTGGGAATGGAACGCAAAGCGGCCGCTACACAACCTTTTTGTTTGTATACGTTGACACGCAGACGGCCCAAACTTTTTAAGCCGAAAGAGAAATCTAGTTCCAAATGTTCTTCAAAATGCTGTCTTTGTTCATCGGTCATGATAGAATAAATTAATCGCTGTGCCACTTCCGGGGTCAAGGCTTCGTATTGGGAAAGTTGATATAATTTTCCTTGTACGCGCAACACAGGCGGCACCCCTACTGTTAAGTGAATATCGGAGGCATTATTTTTCTTCATGATTTGAAACAAATCATCCATAATAATGGTTTTATATTTAGACATCTCTTGCGGATTTACATTATCTGCCATACACCCTCTCTTTGAACTATTTAAGTTTTCCCACTAAGTCTAGTGTAATATTATTCAAAGCTCCCGTCAATTGCTTTTTGGCGGTATCCACTTGGAAAATATACACAATGGGTTCTTGACGCGTTTTAGCTAAGCGATATTTTACGACGTACATCTGTTTGTGCAACGGCTCGGCAGACCATACGGCTGCATAGCCTGATGCTAATTGTGAAGCATATTTTTTCTGCAAAAATGTTTCTATCGTGCCCCGTTGCGCATCCAGTACATGCTGTTGCACAATTTGTTTAGCTAAATCTTCTTTGGTTAGGGCCGGTGCCTTTGGTGCAGGGGTCTCTTGTGCCGGCGTTTTTGCAGGGACTACCTCGGCAGAAACAGCCGTGGGTTTCGCCGCCTGCTTGTCAGGTGATTTGAACACGGTAGGTGCCGGCGCAGTTTGTTGGGGCTCTTCCGCTTTTGCAACAGCAGGTGCCTTTTGTGCCGGGGCCGTTATTTTAGTACGCAAGACCCAAGCGCTTATCATGGCCATTAGTACAATAATTCCAATCCCCACCAAACCTACCATCAACCATTTAGGTTTATTCGTAGTTTTTTGTGTTTGAGTAGGAGTGGGGTCCTTTTGTATGTCGTTGGGTGTGATAAGCACCGGCTGTGGATCTGCGGGAAGGTCCTTTTGCGTATCGGGAACTTTCTCTTCCGTTTTTATTTCTTCCGGCATTTCTTCCGGCGCTGAAGGAGGAGGGGGAAGCTCTTTGGCTGATTTTTTAATCTCTTCTTGTTCCAAAGTGGCCTGTGTCTTACGGTCTGCTTCTTCTAGCGTAGAAATAGATTCTTCTTTCTTTGTTTTAGGAGTAAATTCGTCAAACGGATCTTCTCCCTCTGCCATCGGTTGCCCACCGGTAACGGGATCTGTCTTTTCAAATTGTTTTTCCAACACACGAGCCAAATTCATATCGGAATTTGCTTTCGGATCCGGCATTCCCAAAATGTTACCTAAATCTCCCGTGCGCATCGTGTTAAAATACTCTTCGATAGGACTGGCCTGCCCGACAGTTTGTGTAACCAATAAAGGCTGTTCTTGTCCGGCGGCCTGAGTACCCTTTGCGGAGGTATCGTTTTCAGCGTTTGGTTGTATGTTGGGAGAAGTTTCCGTAAATTGATCTACGGGAGTGGTTAATTCTTCCGGCTCCAGCCCTTCCAGCGCACTTAAGTCATGCAGAGTTTTATTTAACTCTTCTACGAGTTGCTCAGCTCGTTCGGAAACGGGCTCTGCCGCAGGAACTTCGGCCGTTTGCTCTGTCTGAGTTGCATCCTTCCAAGAAAACTCTTCGTATTCCCGGGCAGCTTTCCAATAAGATTCTTCTTCACTGTGCTCTTGAGGGCAGACTAAACTGTGCGCACCAAACCCCTTCCGCTGTAATAATTCTTCTGCGGAAAAAGGTCCTACTACATCACCGCCCTCAAAAAGACAGTATTTCATATTTATTTACAATAGGATAATGCTTTTTGTAATCGGTTAATTACCGTCTCGCGTCCCATATATTCCAACATTTTGAATAGAGTGGGGCCATGGGTTCTGCCAGATACTGCTACACGCACCGGATGAAATACTTGGCCGGCTTTGTAGCCGTTTGTTTTGGCAAACCCGCGGGCTGCTGCTTCTAAGTTGGCTTCTGTAAATTCCGGCAATTCGCTATAGGTTTTGATCATTCCCTCTAGTACGGCTTTTGCTTCCGGTTTACCAAACACTTTGTCTAAAGCTTCTTGCTCGAACACAGGATCTTCAAAAAAGAAACGAATTAAATCCGGAATTTCCGTTAGTAGTTTATATTTTTCTTGCTCAAGTCCGACAATGCCTTCCAATTGGGCACGGGATACTTTACTGACATCAATCCCGGCTTTCTCAATAAACGGCAGGGCATAATCGGTAAGAGTAGCGATGGGTGTTTGGCGGATATATTCGCCGTTCATCCAATTCAGCTTTTCCGGATCCATTACTGCCGGACTGGGTTGGCAACCGGAAATATCAAATTTTTCTTCCAGCTCACCGGGGGCAAAGATTTGTTGGGAATCTGAAGTAGCCCAGCCGAGTAACGCCAGATAATTTTTGAGTGCTTCCGGCAAGTAACCCATATTGCGGAACTCTACCACATTGGTGGCACCGTGACGCTTGGACAGTTTTTTCCCATCTGGTCCGTGAATCATAGACAAATGGGCAAAGATAGGTTCTTTCCAACCCAAGGCACGGTAGATTTGAATTTGAGCCGGTGTGTTGGAAATATGGTCATCACCGCGAATTACATGTGTCATGCGCATCAAATGATCGTCCACCACGACCGCAAAGTTATAGGTGGGATATCCGCTGGTCTTTTGAATTACCAAATCATATAAGTCCTTACTGGCAAATTTAACGTGGCCGCGGATATCATCCCATTCTACGTCCCCTTCCGTCGGCATGCGGAAGCGAATTACATATTTGCGGCCTTGTGCCTCCAATTCTTTTTGTTGTTCCGGGGTTAAATCACGGCACTTGCCGCTGTATTTGGGGGGGCGGTGTTCGGCCAAACATTTTTGGCGATTTTCTTCCAATTCTTCTTCTGTACAATAACACTTATAAGCCTTACCTTCGGCGATTAATTGGTCAATATATTTTTTGTAAATACCTTGATCTGCACGAATGGCCTGATAATACGGAGCATCCGGTCCTTTGTTCGTGCCGTCCGGCATAGGGCCTTCGTCCCAGTTTAGTTTCATCCATTGCATGCCTTCAAAAATAGCATCGGTAGAGGCTTGTGTACTGCGTTCTTCGTCAGTATCTTCAATGCGGAGCAGAAAAGTGCCTTTGTTTTTCTTAGCAAACAGATAATTGAAAAGCGCGGTGCGTACCCCGCCGATATGTAAAAATCCCGTTGGAGACGGGGCAAAACGAACTCTGACTGTCATGTGATTCCTCGTTGTATAAAAAATTTCCTATAGATATATTATACTTATTTATGAAAAATTTTTTAAAATAGAGTAGTAGGTAGTTCAAGAATATGGAAAAAGAATTTATGGTATTTTTTGTAGTAGCAAGTATTATTTTACTCTTGATGCAAATTGCAGTAGGGCTATGGTTTTACTTTATTTTTCCGTCTATTGGTTGGAAAATGCCTGCCGTTGTGGTACCCTTGTGTATGACGTTATTTATTCGCTGGGCCATGGTTTACACCCGCACCCATTACGGAACGTTTGAAAGTTTATGTTACTATGCGGCATACATTTGGGCAGGGATTGTATTTATTGCATTTTGCATAGTCATTGCTTTTGCCCTTTTGCAACTGATAGGGTCACTCTGTCATATACAGGCGCGTGCCGTACTGGGGCCTGTCAGCATGGTAGTTTTGATGCTTGCAACGGCGCTGTCTATATACGGTGGTTGGAGCCAGCCTAAATTAAAACACATTTATCTTACCTTTCCAAATGCACCGGAGTTAACGATAGCTGTTCTTTCGGACAGCCATTTGGGAGAAGGGGTTTCTTTGGCCCGTTTTCAAAAGGCATTAACACGGATACAAGCTCAGAAGCCCGATATGCTGTTAGTCTTGGGGGATTTGTTTGAATATGGCATGCATCGCTCGCAATATGCTCAGGCTCTTAAAGATTTTCACACTCTCTATGGGACTTTTGGTGTGTTTGGCAATCACGAGTATTACATGGGATATCAAAACTCCGTTGATTTTTATCAAGAAGCCGGAGTCCGTCTTTTACAAAATCAATATGAAACATTGCCCAACGGGGTGCAAATTATTGGAATTAATGATATTAAAACTGCGCACGTAACGGAACAAATGTTGGATAACTTACTGGAACAAACAGACCCTGACAAGTTGCGCCTTTTGCTCAGTCATCAGCCGCTACTTGTGGAGGTAGCTGCCCGACATCAAATTCCTCTGATGCTTAGCGGGCATACCCATAACGGACAATTGCTCCCTTTTAATTTACTTGTCAAATTGCAATATGATTATATCTATGGACTTTATCAGACCGGCCCTCATTCAAATATATATGTAACCTCCGGTATGTTTTATTGGGGAATGCCGCTACGATTGTTTGCGCCGGCCGAGATTGCTATTTTGCACATTCAAAATCATGAAAAATAAATTATTCTTTCTATTCGTTTTCTCTTTTGTGTTACTTTCATCTGCGTGGGCAGCTGGTGAGACAGAGGTCTCTTTTGAGGATTTGTCTATTCAAGAGAAAATCGGCCAAACGCTTACGGTGTTTGTTGACATAGATAGTGCGGAGCAATTTCGTCCCGTTATCGAAAGCGGACAAGTGGGCAATGTGCTCATTCAATGGGGAAATTATTCTTTGGCCCAAACCCGCCAACTGATTGTGAAATTGCAAAAATGGGCCGCTCAAAGTCCGCATCATATTCCTCTTTTAATTTCTATCGATTATGAAGGCGGGACAGTTCATACCCCGATTACGCTCGGCTTTGACTATTTGCCAACCAATATGATGCTTTCCGCCGCCGGAGATGAGGATCTGACTGCTTCGCTAGCCTATTTAGCTGGTACAGAGCTCAAACGTACCGGAATTCATATTAATTTTTCGCCGGTATTAGATGTAAATAGTAATCCCCATAATCCTATTATCGGTGTTCGTTCTTTCGGTTCCGATCCGGCCAACGTAACCAAAATGGGCTTGGCATTAATGAATGGCTTTCAAGCGGCAGGTATTATCAGTGTGGTGAAACATTTCCCCGGGCACGGAGATACTTCGGTAGATTCTCATTATCAAGTGCCGGTAGTAAAAGCCACCGAAAAAGACTTGCGCCGTACCCACATAGAACCCTTTGCCCAATCCATTAAACACGGAGCACAGGGAGTCATGACCAGTCACATCATTTATCCGGCCTTGGATAAGAAAAATATTGCCACTTTCTCGGCTCCGATTGTACAAGATTTGTTGCGCAAACAATTAGGATTTCAAGGCTTAGTAGTAACAGATAGTTTGGATATGAAAGCGGCTACCTCTTTTTGCTCTATTGCAGAGTGTGCGGTCAAGGCCTTGCTGACGGGAAATGATTTAATTTTACTCGGCCGCTATGTCAAACCTAAAGCCACTTTTCAACGTATAGAACAACAATTGCAACACAATCCTGAGCTCAAGCAACGGGTCCAAGAATCTGCCAAGAAAATTTTTAATTTGAAAAAAGAACTGGGATTATTAAGACCGCAAGAATCAGCCCCGGCCCCCATAGACCACGCCTATCAGCAGACTTTGGAACAAATTAGCCGGCGTGCGGTTACATTGGTGCGTGACCGGGCCAATTTGCTGCCGTACACTCCTAAACTAACTAATAACCAAAAGCCCACCGTTTGCGCAGTATTTTTTGCACCGGCCCGCTTTGCAGACCAGTTGATGCCGTTTACGAAGCCTTTTTTGGAAAAGGGGTGGAATGTGCGCAGTTATAATGCGGCCTTAACGCCAAAAGCGGTAGATGCCAAGCGCGCCCGCGAATGTGCGCAAGGGGCAGATTTAGTGGTGTTAACCAGTTTGCAATGGGCCGATAAAACAAATATCAATCAGAAAAACACCATCCGTGCACTGATGGAAGAAAACCCGCGCCATGTCTTTATTTCCACGATGAGTCCTTACGATATCGCCAACTATCCTACCGCCAAAACGGTGCTGGCCACCTACGGCCTCAATAAATATGTATTACAAACTGCGGCGGATATTATTTTAGGTAATCAAAAAGCGCAGGGAAAACTGCCGGTCAAACTACCCGAAGAGATGAGTAAATAGATTACTGCTTCCGTTTCGCGGCCCATATTTCATATACGGCCGGCAATACGGAAATGACAATAATTCCTACAATCACAAAATGAAAGTGTTGTTTTATGACCGGCAAATCAGCAAACCAATACCCGCCGCCGGCAAATAAGGCGACCCATAACGCAGCTCCTATCAAGTTATAGGAAATAAAACGCAGGTAAGTCATTTTGCCAATGCCTGCCACAAACGGCGCAAAAGTGCGGATAATGGGAATAAAACGAGCTAAAATAATCGTTTTTCCGCCGTATTTTTCATAGAAATCATGGGCACGGCGCAGATGCTTTTTATTAAAAAGCCAGCTATCGGGACGGGTAAATACTTTTGGCCCCAACCATTTGCCGATTTCATAATTGACCGTATCTCCAAGCACGGCGGCGGCAAACATTACCGGTATCAGAATCCATAAATCGATGGGACTGCCCGGCCGCGAGGCCAAAGCTCCCGCCGCAAATAACAGGGAATCTCCGGGTAAAAACGGAGTAACTACTAATCCTGTTTCACAAAAAATGATGCAAAATAATAGCACGTACAGCCACGGCCCCAATGTGCCGGCCAATGCGTTTAGATACACATCTAAGTGTAGGAAGATATAGAAAATTTGCGATAAAAATTCCATGTATATATTGTAGCAAAGACGCTATATCAAAAAAATAGTCAAAATTTTCAGAGTTCCCCACACACCGTTATTTCACGCAGAAACTCTGTGAGGGTCTGCTTTTGTTGTTTCTTGTTTGTTCGTTTTCTCGTCGAGAAATAAAAAAGGCTTGACTTGTTTTTTTTTTTTGCTACGATTTCTTAGAACGCCGCTGTTTTCAAGGCACTTGCTTGTGAAACGTTGCATTACGGGCGTTTTAAGATGATTAAACAGGAGAATAAAAATGTCAAGGAAAGCCTTTACTTTAATTGAATTACTAATCGTAGTTCTGATTATCGGAGTGTTAAGTGCTATTGCTATCCCGATGTATCAAGGAGCAGTAGATAAAAGTCATTGGAGTACCATGCTCCCCGGAGCCAAAGCGATAAAAGACGCGGAAGAAGCATTTAAGATGTCCAATGACGGATATACCAGTGAAATGGGAAATCTTGATGTGACTATGGAAAATAGTGATTTAACATTTAATTTAATCACCCCCAATAACACCTCTGACCCTAATGTAATCAGAGTAACGAATAGCAAACTAGCCAATGTCAGACTAGCCAGTTACTTAAATGACAATCCAAAATTTGCCGGACAACTACATTGTGAAGCAGTCACCGGAGACGAAAGAGCAAACCGACTTTGCGGTGGTTTGTTACAAGGACAAGAATTAACTTCGGCTGATGGTTATACGGGTTATTTGTTAGACCAATCTATTGATAAAGCCACCTGTGATAATGCCAGTCGCTCTTGGAGCACAAGTAAAACAAAATGTTATAAAGATACTGCCACTCGTTGTACAGATTTAGGTATGGGTGTAATTGCCAGTATGGATGATCAGTGCGGATATGAAAATGGCGTTAGTGGACAGGTAGTTGGTGCAGAAGGAATTTGTATAGCTACGGGTGGCAATTCTTGTAACGGCGTTATTGTAAAAGATGGTGGAAAATGCCAAGGACAAGGAGCCGAGTGGGCGTGTCGGGGAGCACACATACAAGAGGGAGGTGTTTGCATTGGATGCAGAAATCCTATTATAGAAGAAGGCGGGGTGCTCTATCATTCCAATGGTGGGGCACGCATTCAACAAGGTGGCGCGTGTGTGGCGACCAAGGACACGACTACTGGTGATCCCTGTAGAGATTCTGCGGTAAACGGAGGAGCCGTCATTTGTAATACGGCTCAAAAAAACTATTGCGGTTATGGTGCAACTTTTGATAATGGCGGAATTTGTGTAGCCAATGGACTTGGCAATGCTTGTTGGGGTGCAACACTTACAAATAATAGTATTTGTTATGCAAATGTAGCGAATAGTACATGTGACACGTCTCAGTACGCCCACGTCTCTTATGATGAAACCTCTTGTTGTTGCGGAGACTACTGCGGAGCTTCTCGTCAGTGTTCGTCTGCACGCTGTGCAGAGGCTATTGCTCCATATCAAAAGTATTTAGACGAATAAATATTGTTCTCTATAAAAAACCCCCGCTCAGTAGTTTAGAGCGGGGGTTTTTTCTATTTCACTTCCAATTGATTGGTTGCGGTGTGTGCGGCAAATTCCGGCGCATACATGGATTGTATCTGCGCGGGCAGTGCGTGGTAAACACCGGGCAGCGTAGGCCGTAAAGTATAGCGCAAGGTGTAAGTACCCGCCGGAACGCGGTCGATGAAGAAATTAGTCGCTCCGTCGCGTACTTCTCGGTAGAAACTCAAGGTATTCCACGTCCAGCCGCTTGTCAAATCCGTATTTTCAAATCCGGCCGGTTTGGGATCGGCCAGCAGGACATAGTCAAACGCAGAGGAAGCGGTAACAGTCAGTTCCACTTCTACTTCACTGCCGACCGGGATTTGCTCCTGCGGTTGCAAGGCGCGTACTTTTTCCCGTCCGTCTTCCTGATATTTAAGCAGGTAGCGGCGTTGTACATTTATGACCCCTTCGGGCGAAGCGTTTGCTTGAGCAGTGGTGTACACTGCATCTAATGTGACAAAAGAGGTCAAACCGCCTTGTTTGCTGGCTTGGGCTGTATAATCTTTTTCAGAAATATCCGGGGCGGTTTTGGTCCAAGTAAGCGGTCCGCTCCAATCAAACGGTTCCACGCGAATGGATTTTTTCTGTCCATCCCATTGCAAGGAATATTCCGCCGGATCATTAAGTAGGCCGCGGCGTTGCATGTAATCAAGCAACGTGTAAATGGCTTCTGCGGTAGAGGCACTATCGCGCCAGGCCTGTGCCTTGCGGTTAAACAAAATCCATTTTACCAGTCCGGCCGCCTGCTCATCGTTTGGACGTATTTCTAACAAGGTGCGCAGGGTTGCCGTTTGAGTAGCCAAGGTGTCATTATACCATAGCCAGCTTTGCGCTTCCGGCGCAAAATACGAACCGGTAACAGGATTGGTTTGAACACGGGAAAGCACTAAATCTAAATACTCATTGGCTTTCGTTTTATTGCCTAACCGGTAATAAGCCGCGGCGGCGTAGGTTTGCCCCAGTGGGGTCATATAACGGCTATGTTTATCTGCATAAGTAAGCCACTTTTGTATGGGGGCTTGCTTGATAGATTTCCACGTCTGTGGGAAGGCAGTATATACGTAGGCTGCATATAAAGCATACGATACCGTAGAAGCATGAGGCGTGCTCTGCGTCAAATTATTTTCAATACGAGAGGACATCCACGCCAATGCCTTTTCGGCGCTAGTGCGATTTACTTCTCCTCCGTAGCGTAAAATTTGTCCGTAGGCCGCCAGTATTTTAAGCGTAATAAATTCGCTGGCCTGTCCGTCAGGCATCCAAGAGAAACCGCCTGCTTGGGTTTGGTAGGCTGATAGCTTTTGCTCTAAGCGTTTTTTGGCGGTTTCTACCGAGGACGGATCAAATAAATCTGCCAAGAATGCCTCTGATTGCACACCTCCTTTGAAAGTTTGTAACCACGGAGTTTGGCTCAGCAGTAACAAACGGGAAGGATCTTGTTCTTCCCATGCCGGTAGCTGGGTGTTTCGTTTGGGCAGTTGTCCTACGGCCTGTTGCAGTAACGGATAGGCCGTGTAAAAGGCTTGCACAACCGCCAACGGAGCATAACTGTTCACTAGGCTTAGCGCATCTTTGTAAGCAGGTTGTAACAGTTGGGGCATGGCATTGAGTACACTGCGTAGTAAACTGGGATCCAAACGCAAGGTTACTGAGGAAACGTCGCGCGTGTCATCGGGTTGGAGCAGGTTTTCCAAACGCAAAGTTTGCGGCTTATCCTCCAAGGCGGCCGTGACACTGTCTACCACGCGTGACATCGCGGGCAACAAAGGCAAGGTGCGGCTTTCGGCATCGGTGTAATTACCGCTTCGCACCGTAGCCGTAATTTGCGCCATACCCACTCCCTTCGGTACCGACACTTTCCACGTAACAGCTTGGGTGGCTCCCGCCGGTACGGAAATCGTTTGCGTGGCCTTTTCAATTCCAAAAGCGGCCGCGGCCGAGGTTCCGTCTTTCACGAGATCTAAAGTGATTTCGGCTGTGCGTTTCTTGGCAGTTGTATTGGTGACTTGTGCTACCAAAGTGCTTTGGTCTTTTCCACGCCAGAAACGAGGCAGAGACAAGCGGATCATTACATCTTTTCGGCTGACCGTTTGGGCTTGATACGATCCTATCTCTACACGCGGAGTGAATGCAAAGGCTTGTATATTCCATGCAGTCAAACTTTGCGGGAAAGTAAAAGAAACTATTGCTTTGCCGGCGGTGATGGGCAACATGGAATTAAAATAAGCCGTTTCCGCAAAATCGGTACGAGGAGTAGGCGTGTTACCAGCGGAAGCGCCCATAGCACGTTCAGATTCGGCAACGGCCCCGGCAGATTCTTCCTTCATATCGTTTACTGCCATATCCATAGCGGGGGCTGCTTTAGCCATTAACATCATGGGAGCGGCGGCTCCTCTTGTAGCGAACATACGTTTGCTTTGATAAGAGTGGTAATAGGCCTGCAAGTTTAACCGAGGCGGTCGGGGTGATTCTAAGGGATCGTACACTTGGCGGCCCGTGTAATGTTGTTGGGCATAGGTTTGGAAACGGCTATCTGAAAAATTAGCCCGTAGCGAAGCGGACGGATATAGTTTTTCCATGGATAATAACGGAGAAATAGCGGCATAATAATCCAGTGATTTGTCATAGACCCGCAGAGAAGCCTGTCCGTTAATGGGATTGGAAGCGGCGTCTTTAGCGGTTAATTTCCAAGATACTCGTTCTCCCGGTTGTACGTGGTCGGGCACATTTATGGTTAAAGACAGCGCTTGATTATCATGCGGAACTTGCACAAAAGTTTGTCCTTGATACATCTGATAATCGCTTGCTCCAAACCAACGAACATAAACGCCGCCACGCCAAGTAGGCAGAATGGGTAATTGATAAATTTCCGCACCGTCTGCTAAGCGTTCTTGTTTGGCAAGGAATTGTCCGTCATCGTATATTTCCAGTTGTTTTACTCCGTGTAAATCTTGCGCGCCTAATAAGATTTTAGCCACAGAGCCCGGATAGTAACTCTTTTCTTGCACAATCGCTACTGCCGGCAAAGCCAAAGAAGATTTGGGGGCGGCTACCACAAAAACCAATTCCGCCGTCTCTGCATTTTTAGCGCTTAATTTGATTTTATAAATACCTTCCGGTAAACTGGGCAAGTTTAACATGACAGGTTCTGATTTTTCAACCGTAACGGTGTGCGTTGACACTAAGCGCAATTCTTTGTTTTTACCATACCAGTTTTCTAACGAATTTTCCTGTCGGAAAGTGGCGGTCGGTTTCTCAGCGGAGAACACATTTTCCAACTCTATAATTTCTGCGGTAAATTTACCGGAAATAGGTTGATTGTTAATATCGGTCAGTTCTATTTCGGCTAAACTTCCGGCAGTATGTTGCTCATAAAAACCTTTTGTAAAAGAGGCCTTAAAAAATACGGTGTGTTGACTGGCTTTGTAATCGGCTGTCGTGTCAATAGCGCGGCCGGAGGCATCTCTTACGGATGCTTCTACGTGAAAAGTAGTCGGCCAAGAGGTATCTTTTCCGGCGGTGGGAACGAATGAAATTGTAAAGTTACCGTCAGAATCGGTGGTTGTTTCTCCGTGGGCAATAATTTCCGGTTGTTGAGCCGGCATCGGACGCCACCACCAACAGAAAGGACGAAAATACTGACGGGTTACTTTGTATTGTACCGGAGCTTTGACAAGCGGACTACCTACATAATAAGCCGCTTTGCCGGTAATATGAGCGGTTTTGCCATACTGCAAGGTGGCTGCTTGAGAAAGTGAAACTTCATATTCAGGACGTTTATACTCTTCTACCGCTATGTCATAATAGGCATTTGCTGTGCGGCCGTCATATTTGTAGGTGGCTTGTGCTTGATAAGAACCTAGCAATCCTTCTTGCGGCAAGGTAAAAGAAAGTTGGGCCGTACCGTAGGCATTGAGGGAGACCGTTTTGTCCAGTATGGACTGACCGTTAACGTCACGCACCCGTATTTGTACTTTTGTATGATCCGGCAGAGTTTTTAAGCCGCGTCCGGCTTCTTCTAGTCCATAAACAGCTAGTGTTACGTTTTGGCCCGGACGGTATACAGCTCGGTCACTTTCTAAGTATAAGCGTACGGGTTGAGGATTGGAAAAGTAAAAATAAACTGAATTAGTTAAAAACGCAGTACTACCCTGAGTTTCTGCTTTGGGTAAGATAAAGGACGAACGATCATTGCCATTTACATGGATGGTTTGAGGCAAAGTCAGGACGCCTTTTTCGTCGGTTGTACCGTGGCTACGGTTACCTTTCCAATCTGTAATGTAGGTAACGGCGGCATTGGGTTGCGGTTGGCCGCTTTGCAAATTCCAAGTATATATACGAAAAACGGACGGAGTGTAAGTCTGGGCTTGACGGGTATGATACTTAGCAGGGTCATCCTCAATAGCGGCTGTGACAAAAAGAGCCAATTCCGTATTGTTTAAGACTACCGCCTTCACAGGGGCTGTTTGAGGATTAAAAGTTTCATCATAGGATAAAACGGCTATATAGAACCCACGAGCTTCAAGGGGAGGAAGTTCCCAGACTTGCTTGGCAAAAGCGTGTGGCTTTTCGTAGGCAATGGATTTACTCAAATGAGAAAGCGGCGTGCGTGTAAGTAACTGGGGAATTTGGTCGCTTTGAATTTGAGTTAAATAACGCCAAGAAGTAGGAGTTTTTTCTTTGTTCCATTTTTGTAATTCTTCTTGTGTAACGGCATATAAACGCAAATATACGGTGGAGATATTGCGAGCAGAGAAAGATAAGCGAGTGTGTTGCGGGTCTTGGCTAAAAGCGGGGCTTTCTATGTCTAAAACCGGTTGGCGGATTTCTTGGGCTAACTGTTTGCATGACTGGCTGTAATAGTTGCTTGCTAAGGTTTGGGCAGTCCAGTCGCATAGTTGGACGGCTTGGATGTATTGTTGGTCTTGATTTAACAAACGGGCTGCTTTTAAGGCGGCGTAGGCTTGGCCGTAATCGGCCTTGCTGGTGCCCAGCGAGTGTATCCAACGACCTAATTTGTTCCAGATACCGGTTTGTTGGGTATATCCGCTTAAGGTTTGCAAAATTTCTATTGCTTTTTGGCGGGCTTTTTCTTGATTATCAAATGTGAAAAAGGAAGGGTAATCAAACGGCAGGGTAACACGGTCTGTTTGCCAAATCAAGCGGGCATCGGCACGATTTTTCCCTTCTAATTGGGCCGCTTCCGCCAGTAAATACTGTAACTTTTGTATGTCTTGTTTGGAAGAAGGAGCGGGCACTCTGTCCCACGAAAGCATATCTTCTGCCCGAAGGGGGGAGACGGCCTCATTTTCTAGTTGGTTTTTCCATTGTAACAGTACAAAGTCAAACAAAGTCGGAATGGCTTTTGTGTCAGTATCTTGCAGTTCTAAAATGAGCGTTTCTTTTTCAATAGGAGCTTCAATCAATTGTTTGCGTAAGGTCCATAATTGTTCAAAACTTTCATTAATTTTGTCTTGCCATTGGGCGGCACTAAGTTGCTCCAAATCCCCTTCGTCTTCGTCGGATGCGGAAAGGCCGAAACGATAGGTGTTTTGTACCCGTTGAGCTGTCTGGATGCGGTATAGCAACAGGCGCGCTTGCCACAAAGGCTGACTGGACAACTCAAACCCAAAGGCACTTTGAGCCGCCTGCATATATTTGCCAAGCATGTATTGGCAACCGACAATGCGTAATTGGACTTGATATAAAGTATCTTGCTTGGCTTGCGGCAATAAGGTTTGATACGTTTTTAAGGCCTCGCTAAAGCGGCCGTCGGCGTAATCTTTTTCGGCCTGCGCTAAAGTTTGGGCGGCCAAAGAAAGAGAGATAAAACAAGCTAACGACAAAAGAATTTTTTTCATGATTTCTCCGTGTTATATAGAAAATCTCTTTGCGCAAAGCGTCAAAGAGATTTTTTAGTTTTTCAAAAGCGCACTTACATTTTTTCGGGGGCGCTGACTCCTAAAAATTCTAATCCTTTCCGGATTCGTTCGGCCACTCGCTGGCAAATCAGCAAGCGGGAGCGTGTAAGCGGTAAATTGTTTTCATCGAGCACGCGGCAATTATCGTAGAACGAGTGGAACAAGCCCGCTAATTCCATCAGATACGTCGGCAAATGATGCGGGCTCATATCTCGCAAACAGGCCCGTAATACCGGCTTAAACCATATTAATTTAAGTAGTAAAGTGCGTTCTGCTGCGGAAAGTGGCATCACAATTTCGCCCGGTTCCCATCCTTTTTGGGCGGCTGCGGCAAAAATGGAATGGATGCGCGCGTGCACATATTGCACATAGTAGACCGGATTTTCATTGGATTGTTTTTTAGCCAGTTGAATATCAAAGGTCATTTGTGCATTGGGTGTGCGACTGGAGAAGAAAAAGCGGCAAGCATCGGTGCCTACTTCATCGACTAATTCCCGCAAGGTAATAAATTTACCGGCCCGTTTGGACATTTTCACTTGTTCACCGTTATCTAACAAGTGCACTAACTGGTGAATAATGGGGGTAAAAGATTTCTCTTCTTTGCCCAAAGCATGCACGGCGGCTTTCATGCGCGGCACATAACCGTGATGATCGGCCCCTAAAATATCAATCAGTTGGTCATAGCCACGGTCAAATTTGTTTTTATGATAAGCAATATCTGCCAAAAAATAAGTGGGGCGTCCATCGGTGCGTACCAAGACGCGGTCTTTGTCGTCTTTGGCTTCTTTATCTTGGGTGGAACCAAACCACACGGCATCGTCTTTTTTATACGCATAACCGTTATCTTCCAATGATTTTAATGCTTTTTGTACGGCTCCGGCCTGATGTAATTCGGACTCGCGGAACCAGCGCGTAAATTGCACGCGGAAAGCATTCATATCATCTTGTTGGGTTTTGATTAAATACTCCATGGCCCAACGTCCATAATCTTCTTCTTTCAAATCTTTCGGAGCCACTTTGGCCATATCAATCAGATAGGAACCATGATATCCGTTTTCCGGCGGTTCTTGCCCGTTGATGCGAGCTTTAAGAGAGGCCGCCAGCATTTGAGCTTGGTTGCCGGCATCATTAACATAGTACTCGCTATCGCACGAATAACCTAGAGCACGATAAATGCGCACCAAACTGTCGCCCAATGCCGCTCCGCGCCCAGACGCCATATGCAAAGGGCCGGTCGGGTTAGCAGAGACAAACTCAATTAAAATTTTATGCTTGGAGCCGTACGGAGAATCGGCCTCTTTAATGCGGCGGTCTAACGCCGCTAAGGTTAAAAATTTATCTTCTAAGCGGATATTGATAAAACCGGGCGCGGCGGCGGTAGCGCTGTCAATACCGTTCACTTCCTGCAGTAATGTAGCCGCCGTTTTGGCAATTTCCAAAGGGTTTTTGTGTAATACTTTGGCGGCGGACATAGCCCAGTTCAACGACAAATCTGCACCGGTATGTTCCGGCGCGGGGGAAAATTCAACTTCAGGTAAGGTGGCCCCTTGAAAAGCAGGAGCACTGGAAAGTTTGATTTCAATATCTTTTTTCAAATGGGTAAACATTTATTTCTTTTCCTTTTTGGTGGTTTTTTTAGCCGTAGTTTTCTTAGCCGGTTTTTTGACGGTTTTGGAGGTGGCTTTCTTAACCGCCGCTTTTTTTGTAGAGGTTTTTTTAGTAACAGTTTTTTTAGTGGTTGCGGTTTTTTTAACGGTTTTAGGTTTGTGATAGTTCACTTCTTTACCAAAACTAAAAATTTTATCTAAGGCGTAAAAATCGCGCGCTTCTGCCGTCATAATATGTACTAAAAAAGACCCATAGTCCGATACGCGCCACATCATGCTGTCTGCGCCATCTCGGTTTGATTTATAAATCCCGATTTTCTTAAGTTGAGTGCTGATTTCTTCTTCCACTGCTTCCAAGTGAGGTTTGGATGTCACGGTAGCCAGGATGATATAGTCACACAAAGAGGATAATCCTTGCAAATCTATGACTTTGATATTTTCCGCTTTTTTTTCATCGGCATAACGGGCAGCCAGTATAGCAATGTCCTTATTCTTCATAAAGCACCTCAACAATAGTATATCTTTAGAATAGCATTTTTCGATAGCTTTTTCTATACAATTTACAGCCAAGGGCCACAATTTTATATACTAAGACTATGTTATCTATAGTACCTACCCCGTTGGGGAATTTGCAAGATATCACCTTGCGCGCATTAGACACACTGAAAAATGCCGATTTTGTGTTGTGCGAAGATACGCGCCGTACGCAAATTTTGCTGACCCATTTTGGGATTTCTAAACCTACTGTCCGTTATAATGAAAATGACGAATCGTCCGTGCGGCGTTGCGTGGAACTGGTGCGCCAAGGCAAAAATTGCGCGTTGGTGTCTGATTGTGGCACGCCGTGTATTTCCGATCCGGGGTGGAAACTGGTGCGCAGAGCGGCGCAGGAAGGATTGCCCATTACCTCGCTACCGGGGCCCAGTGCGGCGGCTTGCGCGTTGGCCGGGGCCGGTTTTACGGGGGGCGCGTTTACCTTCTTAGGATTTTTGCCACGTAAACCCGGCAAAGCAGCCAAATTATTATCGGCCGCCTATGCACAAAAACATCCGGTAATCGTGTATGAATCTCCTTTCCGTGTCATTAAATTGTTGGAATTGATTACCGCTACGCTGGGCGAAACCACTCCGGTTGTGGCCGCGCGTGAGATTTCTAAAGTATACGAGGAATGGTTGCGCGGTACGGCAAGTGAAGTGGCAGAGAACTTACGCCGGCGCAAAAAAGTGCAGGGAGAATTTGTGGTAGTAATTGGTTTACCCGAAACACAGGAAACACCGCATGACGAAGATTTATCCTATTGAAAAAATGTCTGAAGCTGAGTTACAACAAACCGCCACCGCTATTGAAGAAGGCGCGGTGATTGCTTTTGCCACGGACACCGTATATGGCCTAGGTACTAATGCCTTTGCGGAACAGTCTATTTCCCGTATTTATCAAATTAAACAACGTCCGGCCTCGGATGCTTTGCAAATTTTGGTGGGCAGTGTGGCGCAAGCTCAGCAAATTACCCAATGGAATAAAGAGGCGGACCTTCTAGCAAAGGCCTTTTGGCCCGGAGCTTTAACATTAATTTTAAAGCCCAATCTTGCGGGAGAACCTTTGCGGCGCGGATTTGCGGGGTTGGGCCTGCGTGTGCCGGCGCATACACATTTATTGCGTCTGCTGACCGCCATGTCAGTGCCTTTGGCTTCTACAAGTGCTAATTTGCACGGGCAACCGGTCTTAACCACGGAGCAGCAAGTGGTTGAATTTTTAGAGGGGAAAGCGGATTATATCTTAACAGGAGGAACACTCTCTGCCACGGCCTCGTCCGTAGTGGATTTGACCGGGGAGCCTGTTTTACTTAGAGAAGGAGCGGTGTCTCGCGCTCGGCTGGAAGAAACCTTGCGCAAATCTCTAAAAGAGTTATAATAAAATTATGCCTAGCATATTTACCTCTCATCATTATCTTGTTTATTATATCGTGCTCACCACGATATTGATCCTGCTTACCTACTGGATTTCACGGCGTGTCTATTTGCGCAAAATGAAACGTGCCGTCATGAAGGCCGAGCATAATTATCAACAACAGGTAGCTGCCTTGCAAATGCAACTATCCGGTAAAGTGAATATGCTGGAAGGCATGGTGGAAAAGTTAAAACTTTCAAACCAAGAACTTAACCGCTTAAGCGAAATCCGTTCTAAATTTATGTCTATTGTGGCCCATGACTTGCGCCAACCGCTGACTTCTATTCAGGGTTTTACCTCGGTACTTATGATGGATAGCCCGCAGGGAGAAGGCAATAGCGAACAAATCGCATTGAATAATATCTTAAAAGCCACAGACAATATGAACCAACTCATGGCCGACTTGATGGACATTTCGATGATTGAGTCCGGTAAATTTAATATGGATTTCAAGGAATTCAATTTCAACCAATTATTAGATGATGTGCACGCCTTGCAACAGGTCAATGCACAAAAGAAAGGCATTTTTCTAGTCAAATACGCTTATCCAACGGACGTATTGGTATACGCAGATCGTTTCCGTATTTCGCAGGTACTGAATAATTTATTGGGGAATGCCATTAAATTCTCTCCGCAAGGGGGACGCATCGCCGTAGAATATGTGATAGAGAACGGTTGGTTATTATGTGCTGTGCAAGACGAAGGCCCCGGCATTGCCCCGGATGAACAAGTTAAAATTTTCCAGAAATTTCATCAATCTGAACACGACCATACAGCTCGCAAACAGGGCTGGGGGTTGGGTTTGTCTATTGCGCAAGAAATCGTCAATGCTCACCAAGGAGAAATTGGTGTGTCTAGTGCAGGGTTAGGGCAAGGGGCCACTTTTTGGTTCCGTATCCCGATCACGTCTAATACGCAACCGCTTGAAGGAGTCAGTGATTTATAACTACAGCGGTTGTTTGTAGTCTTCACCGATGATAATACGCGCATCACAAATGGCGGTATCTTGTTTTTCCGATATAATTTCGTTATTGAGTCCCATTGCAGAGCTCAGTTGCTTGAGTTGGTTGCGCCGTCCGGTGAAATCAATGATGTGGGTTTGCGCTTGGCGTTCCCCGTGGAAGGTGTCGTACTGCAATACGTCTACCGACAGTAGGCCTTGCTGGGTTTTATCCCGCAGGTATTGAGTAAGTTCCATGGCGGCTCCTTTTTTGCCGGATGCATTTAAGATTTCCAGCAACAAGGGCCTGTCCTCTAAAGCTAACGGGGCCTTATCTTCCACAGGAGCTAAAATACGGTCCGGCTCAACGGCGGGAGTAGTAGATTTAGAGGCCTTCTTTTTTGTTTTTTCTTCTACATTTTTAATGGTAATATCCGTCAGTTCTAAGCGGCTCATGTCCATCGCATAGGATAAAAATTCCGCCGGGGAAAGATTGGTCCGCTTATCATGATAGGCTTGTAAATAATCCCACAGCAACTGTCCGGCCAATACGGGATTATATCTCCATTGAGTCAGGCGGTTTTTGAATTGCTCCCAAAACTCATCTCGTTTAAGCGTTTTTGGAATATAGTATCGTACAGACAAAGTAGGCACTTGAGCTTGTTTGAGTAAATCGTGTGCATTATCAAAAGGAGCTTGAGGCAGTTTGCGCCGTTTAATGGTGGTCCATATGGATTTGCGAGAGCTCGGATTATAGGCCGCCACCATAGCCGGTTGCGTCAAAATAGCGACGTATAAAGTGTCGTCTGCTTTTTGGGTAAGCGTGCGCACTGTTACAGACTGATATTGCGCTAGGGCCGCCCAACCTACCGCGCCTAACAGTCCCAACAAAAATAATTTACCTATTAGGCTGCGTGCTTTACCAGATGATTCCATAATTCAATCCCTGCCGGACAAAGCCACTTTTGGCTGTCAATGGTGAACCATAATTTCCGGTTAGCGGCATATAAAAGCGCCTTCTCCAAATCCTGCATGGCCAAGGTGCGTATCACAAAAGCATCTTTGTATTTGCGGTCTTTGGAAGAAATATCCGCCACGAACAAAATTTTACTTAATTGCGTCATGTTCAAGCTGCCCAATGTATGTTCTTCAATGGCGGTTAATACGTCACGGTCCTGTATTGAAAAAAGTTCTTGTGCCAGTTGCGCCGAAACAAACGAATGTAACAGCGCAGGTTCACATTTGCAAATATCTTCAAAATAGGGGATTTTTAAACGATGTTCTGTGCAATAATGAATTAAATCTTGAGCCGAAAATCCTTTGCCGGCATCATGCAAAATACCTGCCTGTACGGCTTTTTCGGTAGGGACTTCGTAGATATCGCTTAAGACGGCACATAATTCCGCCACTTTAATAGAGTGTAAATAGCGGTTAGGTTTAAGATGTTTCTTAAGCCAGCGATGTTGCTCTAACCCGTACAAATCATGCGCCAAAATGATTTTTCCCACTTCGGCCGATATTTTATCTGCCGGAATTCCTCCGCTAGATAAAATATGAGTGCGCACGCGCGTGGAAGAAAGTTTCGGAAATTGGCCGGGGAGCATAATATGCTTAAAATCTACATGATTTTCTTTGAACCCCTTGCGGCGGCCGGCTACAATGGTAGTATGTTTGAAAATATAGTCTGCATTTTTCCAAGCGTGCAAATCGTTTAGGCAATCTGTTCCCACCAACAGATAAATGTCCGCCTGGGGGTATCGTGTTTGTAGATATTGCACTAATTGATAAGAATAGGTTTTACCGCCCTGTTTGAATTCATAATCGTCAAAAATTAAATTAGTATCTAAAGCAGAAAAAGCGGCCTGTGCCATTTGCATACGCAAATGAAACGGGGTGGGGGACTTTGCCTTAAACGGAGATTGGTAAGCAGGAACAATATGCGTTACATCCGGTTTAATGACGGCTAAAGCCTTTTTGAGCATGGCCACATGGCCTTTATGTACGGGGTCAAAACTGCCCCCAAAAACGAGTATTTTCATGCTTGTATCCCTAATATAGAAGCGATTTCTTTCCCTTGTAATAAACTGCGTTCCATAAACGAATATTCCCAACAGCCATACCGTCCGGCACATAGCGTATGTTGTTGTTGTAACCAACGGGTAATCGTTGTTACAGCGTCCAAACGATATTTATCATATATGGCATAGGCCGGATTTAAGGTGCGCCAAAATGAAAAAAGGATTTTATCTTGCTCTTTTATTATACCTTTTTGGCATAGTGTCTTAAAAATGGCTTGTTCGGTCGCCTTACCGGGTGTGATTTTTTGAGTTGTTTCAATATACAGAGAGCTCGTGCCTTTGGGCGCATTGTATGGCGAAAAAGCACTTTGCATACCTACGCGGTAGAAAGGCATTTCCGGCTCAGGAAAATAAATCCAGTGAAATGGCGTTATTTTTCGTCCGATGGCTATTTGAAAGACATATACCGAAGTACTCTTAAGTTTAGAGGCTTTTTGTTTGATATGCTTGGGCAAGCGGACACAACGCTGGAGAAATACCGGCAACGGCAAGGTATTGATTAGTGTGTCATAAGATACCCACTTGCCTTGAACGAGAGCTCGCTGATTGGCTAAATTAATAGAGGTGACTTCTGCCGAAAGCCATGTATTAGGCACGCGCTCGGCCAATGCATCAGCCAGTGCGGCGCACCCTCCGGATTTAGGATAATAAAAATAGGAATTGTATCCCCAACTTTTTTTCCCGGGACGGCGTGCGCCTTGTTTAATTTGAGTTATGTTGGGGGTGGGGACAAAGGTGCCGCACCAATCACACGTTAATTCTGTTAGAGGTGTTTGCCAGAGCTTTTGATTGTAAGGTTTGAAAAAACATTCGTACATGTTGCGGCCAAAGGATTGTTGGGCCCATTGTTCAAAATTTTTTGGGGATTGAATAGGCTGCTTGGCTGCTTGTAGGGCACCTTCCACGCAAGCACGACGATATTTGGCGGGCAACGCCCATAAATTGGCTTGGAACGGAAAAGGGATTTTGCGGCCATATAGATTAATAAAAGCGTTGCGTTTGTGTCGTAATAAATTCCCTTTTAACAAACGGCGCACTAATTGTTTGGTGTAGGGATTGTGCAAGTGTAATAAATGGCCGGAATAATCAAAGGTGAATCCGTTTTTCACCTCGCTGGCACATAATCCCCCAAAAAATGAATTTTTTTCCACGACTAGGTAATCGGTTTGTTTCTGCTGTTCTAAATGATAGGCCGTGCTCAGACCGGTTAAACCACCGCCTAAAATCAAGTAACGCACGTGAAGGGATGAAGGTTTTTTAGTCATGTGTATGTCCCGAAATACCAATCAGATACAGCGCAATCATTACTGTTAGCAGTAGGGCAACGCCGTACACGCAAAGAGCAGGTAGTAGCGTAAGCCGCGTGGTCCAAAATGCAAGTATGTTAAATAGAACGCCTGCCGTTAAAAAAGATAATAAAATTGTTTTTGGGGAAATTCCTGCCCGTTGCAAACGTATGACGGCATGATCGGGACTGCCCTGCAAAGGATTTTGCCCTTTTTGTAGACGTACTAAACTGACAAAAGAAGTATCAAATATGGGAACCGCTAAAATTAGTAAGGGTGCCAGAAAACCAACATTTGATAAAGTGCTGTAATCGGCTCCCATGGACAAGGCCGCTATCAGAAAACCGATTAATGTGCTGCCGCTATCTCCTAAAAAAGATTTCAAACGGCGGCTATGATTATACGGCCAAAAACCAAGGCAAGCTCCCAGTAGGGCGTAAGCTCCGAAATTGACATAAATTTGCTCGGAAGGGAGGGAAATAAAAATTAAACCCAGACAGCAAATAACAGCTTGCCCCACGCATAAGCCGTCAGCAATGTCTAATAAGTTAAATGCATTGGTAATTCCCAACACCCACAAAAAAGTAAGCGTATAAGAAAGCACGGGGGAATCAAATAAGCTGATATGTACTCCATAACGCATAAGGCATAAGGTAGCCAGAATTTGTATAAATAATTTAACGGAAATTCCTAAGCCGGCCGGCTTTTTCAAATCGTCTAATAAACCCAGCCCGAAAATCATGGCACCCCCGCATAAAATGCCGCGCAAACTATGCAACGTTCCGGTGGGAAAATCAGTAGTATAACGAATAAAAAACAAACTGACTATTAATCCCGCCAACAAGGCGCAACCGCCCACTATAGGAGTAGATTGAGCGTGATGTTTTAATCCGCCGGGGCTATCTAACAAGGCCGGTCCGATAGCTGCGCGTAGCAAAGGCAGTGCAATGGCGGTAGTCGTAGCGGATAATAATACGGTTAACAAATAAAGTGATAATGTGCTCATTTACTTTATATTATAATATTAAAAAGGGCATCACCGCCGCAGTATTGACAGGAACAAAGATGAAAAAATTTTTATTTGCAGGAATATGTCTGCTCGGTTTAGGAGCCTGTGCTTCTGTTCCGGTGCAGAAAAATTGTGCCGAAACAAAAATAATGCCTTCTTTATTTGCCGAAGGAAAAACCTTAGCGGCTTTTTATATGCAGGCCAGTAGAAAACAATATGGGCTGGACGGAGTTTTAGAAATCAAGAAATTAGGTGTCAATGAGTATGAAATAAATGCCTTTTCCGCGGCGGGGGGATATCGTTTATTGCAGGCTATAGTTACCCCAGACAAAACGCAATATCAATTCCTCATTAAACAAGCAGACAAAGCAGTGGTGCGTGCTAAATTGCAACGTATGTGGACTTTGTTATTATTTCAGCCGGAGAGCATGAGCCGTTGCCAGCGTAAAGAGATGAAAACTTATATTTCGTATCAGGCTCCGTTTGCAAGAAAATATATATACGAAGATAAGAATTCTTATCCCGAACAAGTGCTTTCCAGCGCACTTTTCAACCGAACAACGCTTTTCTTTAAGCACTATCAAACAGTAGCACAAGAGCAAGTGCCGGATGTATTGGAGTATCAAGACGGCGCAATAACGGTGCAACTGCAGCTAATTCGTCTGAAATAAGAGTGTGAATAGATAGGTCAATAGATCAACCCTTTGTATTATCAAAGGGTTTTTTGTTGATAAATTGCTCGGATTGATCGGTTACGCGGTCCAATTCATTTTTGAGCGCCAGTGCGGCAGTTTCCAAATTGGTTTCCTCGGTAATATAAAACGCTTTTCCATAGGTAAAAGCAGTTTTTCCAAACGGTAAGGGTACGCGCATTTTATCCCAAGAACCAACTTTAAATTTGTGATTTAACGCACTTCCCACTGGAATAATAGGCAACCCTGTTTTGCGCGCCAAATATAAGATACCGTGTTGAACTTGATAAATCGGACCTCGCGGACCATCCGGCGTGAGTATCGGATGATAGCCTTCTCGTACAGCGCGTATCATTTCAATTAATGCACGTGCACCGCCGCGTGTAGAACTGCCGCGTACGGCTTTCATACCAAAATAGGGCAAAACGCGCGCAATATATTCCCCGTCTTTACTTTGGCTAATCAAGGCCGCCACTTTTTGCTTGCGGTAGGGATATAATAAGAAAAGCTGTTGATTGTGCCAAATGCAGTAAATATAATTTTTGCCCTGTTTTTCTAAAGCTAAAAATTCATCGGTTTTGAACCAATACACGCGTGTAGTCCAGCCCAAAAAGACACTATAGCCGTAAATTAACCATGAAATCATTCGGCGTGATAGGGAAATGGGCTGTTGAGTAGATTTAGATTTGCGTTTGGCCATTATTTTTTCCCTTTTCGTTTCTTTTTCTGCCAAGGGACAATTAATACCACGGTAGCTTGTGGAGTCAATTGTCCGTCTTGCCATGCCACATTGATTTTATCGCTGCTGATATGTGAAAGCAATTGCGGCAAGATTTTAGAGCTGGTCTCTAAATCAGCACGGGAGGCCTCTTGAAATAATTTGGGTTCGGGAGCCATACCTAATTTAGGTACATAGATAAATTGCGGCTCTTGTGCCTCATATTCTTCTTTTTCGGCCTGTTCTTTAATTAAATCCAACACAAACAGGGTAGCCGTGCGTAAAAACTCAAACAACACTACTTGAGCAATCAACTGTTTTTCCGGAGCCCAATCTGCAATATAAGCAATGGGTTTGTCTCCTAAAGTCACGGCGCAAGCACTAAATATGCCTTGTGCTGCCACAGTTTGAGTGCCTAAATCCCATAGCACATTTTCATTTAACTCATACACGGTGCCCGGATCTAGCTGCTGGGCAAGATCGAGCACAAATTTAGATAGCTCTATTTCGTTTGTTAAATTAGCCGCGGTTAAATCTAATCCTAAACGCAAAATCTTGCGCGTGATTTCTTTTTGGCGGGTACTAATCTTAAAACGTTTAATTTTTCGCATGGTATTTTAGACAACTTGTATATCAATCCCTAGCAGACATTCATATCCAACCTGTCTTAAAAGAGGGCGCACCCGAGCGGAGCGCCCTCTTAAACAAAGACTTATCTTCTGTTGCGACGGCTTTTGCGCATGGCTTTTTTAGAAGGACCTTTCGTTCCTTCTTCCATGGCTGTTACCGGTTCTACTCTTTTGGGAGCCGGAGCCGGTTTGTATTCGTGTTTGGGCAAAGATTCCATATTTTTGCCGCCTTTAGTCCACACATACACCAACGGAGTCGTCAGTGCAATGGTAGTGTAGAAACCACAAATACAGCCCACCAACATAGCAAACGAGAAGGAGTTTAACGCTTCTCCACCGATAAAGTAAAGCACGAACAACGCACCAACTACGGTAATAGAGGTAATCGCCGTGCGAGAGAGAGTTTCGTTAATGGATAAATTAATGAGTTCTCCCAATGTTGCACGCGGGTTCAGACGCATATTTTCGCGGATGCGGTCAAAAATAACGATGGTATCGT
The DNA here is from genome assembly GCA_017528825.1 of Elusimicrobiaceae bacterium. NCBI lineage: Bacteria > Pseudomonadati > Elusimicrobiota > Elusimicrobia > Elusimicrobiales > Elusimicrobiaceae > Elusimicrobiaceae bacterium. The sequence goes on from JAFXOI010000035.1 coordinate 56,378, forward strand.
TAATAGAAAAACCGGCTACCGTTAAGAATGCGGCTACCACTACGAGGTCAATTTCGCGCTGTGTAATAGCAAAAGCTACAGCCATCACAAATAAATCGTGGAACAGGGCTACTACGCCGGATGTGCCCCACAAGATATTGTTAAAGCGAAAGGCTACATAAATGATGATAAACACCAAGGATAAGATAATAGCCCACGCGGCCCGTTCAGTCATATTTTGTCCTACGGTAGGGCCTACGAAGTTAGTTTGCTGGACTACATAGGGAACATGCAAAGTGTTTAAGGCCGCTTCAATGCGAGCTTGCACTTCTCCTACATTGGATTCGGTCCCTTTTTCACGTACCGCAAAGGTTTCATCTCCGTAACTCTGTAAGTCAGAGCTATGACCCGTTTGGCTCAAGGCCGCACGAATTTGGGCCATATCCACTTTTTGCTCAAATTTGACTTGTACCATGGTACCGCCGGTAAAGTCAATGCCCAAGTTCAACCCTTTGGTAGAGAATAAGTAAATACCAAAGACAAAAATCAGGGCAGAAAGGGTAAAGTATATCTTTCTGTATTTGAGGAAATCAATGTGTGTTTTTGGGAAAAAAGTCATCATAAGCTGATCTCCTTGGGATTAGAAGTTAACATCAACTCATACATGGCACGTGTCACAAATACGGCCGTGAACAAGCTGACTACCAGACCAATAATCAAGGTAACGGCAAACCCTTTGACGGGGCCCGTACCAAATTGCAATAGACAGCAACCCACGATGATGGTGGTGATATTGGAGTCAAAAATAGCAGACCATGCTTTTTCATAACCCAGTTGGATAATGGTAGCAATCGGTTTGCCCATAAGTTTTTCTTCGCGCATACGTTCAATGATCAGCACGTTGGCATCGATGGCCATGGCCAACGATAAGATGACACCGGCAATGCCGGGCACCGTGAGCGTAGCTGAGAAATAACTCATGATTGCCACTAACAAAATGAGGTTGAGAATTAAGGCCGTATCGGCGATAAAACCTGCCCATTTATAATAGATGACCATGAACAATAAAATGCCCAGTAAAGCATACAAAGAAGCACTTAAACCGGACTTAATAGAGTCTTCTCCCAAGGTGGGGCCGATGGTCTTTTTCTCAATGACATGTACAGGAGCCGGCAAAGCGCCTGCTTTGAGTACAATGGTTAATTGTCTGGCTTCATCCAAGGTAAAAGTACCGGAAATGCGGCCATCTTTAGTAATACGGCTTTGCACTACGGGAGCAGATTGAATTGTGTTATCCAACACGATGGCCAATTGCTTGCCGATGTTGGAGCCGGTCAACTGTCCGAATTTTTTAGCACCGTCTGCATTGAAAGAGAAAGCAACCTCAGGATATCCGTTGTCGCCATACATGGTTAGACGGGCATTTTCCAAATCAGCACCGGTTACTTTGGCTGCTTTATCTACCACATTGTAACCTCCGTCTTTCGTGCGGAAAATGGTATATCCTTCCGGTAACAGTTCGGCAATTTCCGGTTTTAGGTTTCCGTCTTGATCGTATGGTTCTTCGGTTTCTTCCAACTTGGCAATGGCTTTTTCAGCGCCGGTGGTGTCATTTTTCACAATGTGAAATTCCAACATGGCTGTTTTGCCGATTAACGCTTCCGCGGCGGCCGGATTGGCTACACCGGGCAGTTGGACCAAAATCCACTTTTCACCCTGACGGGTAATGAGGGTTTCACCCACTCCGTATTGGTCAATACGGTTGCGGATGATTTCGATGGCGCGGGCCATCGCTTCATTGAGTGGTTCTTTGCTGCTGAGTTTGGATACATCTAATTCCAGTAGCAGACTACTACCACCTCGCAGGTCTAGACCCAAGTTCAACATACGGGCCGGACGTTCTCCCATGGCTTCCAGTTTGACACGTTCGGCGTTGGGCTTAGAGTACCAGCGATAATTAGGATAAATCAGCGCTAGAGAGCCCAGCAGTACGACAATGATGATAATCCATTTAATGGCCAGAGACTTGGACATTATTTGGCTCCTCCTTGTTTAATGGGAGTAACGGCGGATAAAAACCCGACGACACCCGATTTCAAAACGGTTATTTTAACATTATCGGCCAATTTCACTTCCAAAGCATTGTCGTGAAACCCGACAACAGTTCCTACAATCCCTCCGGAAATAACAACTTGGTCGCCTTTCTGTAGTGCTTCCAGTTTAGTAAGACGTTCTTGTTCGCGTTTCTTCTGTCCGCGGCCGGACCAGAATATCATGATGATGAAGAAGGTCAAGATGAGCATTAAAAATAAATTTGCTCCTCCGCCTTGTGCTGCAGTATTCATGCTTCCTCCATAAATGAAAATATATTGATACCTCTCAATTTTAGCATATTTCACGCCTTAAAAAGGAGTTTCTTCTAAAATAAGTGGGGTAATGGTTACTTTGTCCAAACGGTACGCACCAGATTAATGAGCGGTTGATCTGCCGGCCGAGTTGTGTTTAACGCAATAACCTGCTGCCCTTGTTTAGTGCGTACAATCAGATAATCTTCTTTAATATCAAAGACGGTGCGCTCGCTATTTACCTCAAACAAGCTATGCCCGAAAAATCCTTTGGGTTGCGGTAGGTTCAACAGATCCAGCACGGTAGGGGCAATGTCCAATTGACTGGCCAACACATCGGTTACAAGCGGTTTTTGTAAAGCAGGGGCTGTAATTACGGCAAGCGGAATACGGTCAAAAACCGGATCAAACGGTTTGAACAAAGCCGGCGTGATCATATTGGAAAAAGAAGGGTGATCCCCTGTCACTAAAATAAGCGTATGCTCATCGAGTAAATTTTTCTCACGCAAATTTTGCAAAAAGCGCTCGATATCTTGCCCCACACGGGCAAAAGCGCGCGGCAGGGTGGGACGATCATAAAAAGGCGCGTCGATTTCCTCATATTGTTGATCTATGTAATCACTCCGGCCCAGCGGCACATGGGTATCTACCGTCAGTAAGGTCAAAAAAGTTTTTTCATCTTGATGCTCTTTTAGATATTGCGTAGCATAGTCAAAGAGTTTGCGGTCTAATAATCCCCACCATGTTAAATAGGTAGTATATTCCGGCTTGTCCTCAAAAAAGCGCCACCCTTGCACGACATCAAAACCGGCTTGATGAAATAATTCGTTTTCATTCATATAATCTTCGTGCGCACCGCGTACAAAAGCGGTATGGAACCCTGCTTTTTTGAGTTCTTTTACAAAGGATAATGGATAACCGTTTTGGAAATTTAATTCCGCATACGGATGGGAAGAAAACATAACAGTTAAACCGTATAAAGTGGAAAGTGTAACGGTTTGTAAGGTGGTGGCAGGATATTGCTCAAACAAGGCATCATAACCGCGCCCGGCTTTAACAGGAATATGGGGGTTAAAGCGGTGCATATATTTGGCTGATAAAGATTCGGTAGCAATTAAAATAACGCGTTTATAATTTTTGCCGATACCTGTGTTTTGGGCGGTGAATACATGGTATTTTTCAGCGGTAGCCGCCACTTCTGCGGGTAATTCTGATGTGATAATCGCCTGCGGTGCGGGAGCAATCATTGCTTTAGCTAAATAAACAGGCAGCGGGGGGAGAAAATAGCGGGCAAAAAAATCATTGGGTTTTTGTAGCAATACAAAAGGATTTATAAAACTAAAGAAAGCTAGTATAAGTGCGCACAATCCCGCTTGTTTAAGTGCTTGTTTTCGTTCAGAGGCAGCACACCAGCGGCGTACAATACCTACGCAGAAAAGAGCCACTGCCGCGAAGTAAGATAAAAGCCGCCAATCGGTCATAAAATCATAATCGCCGCCTTGCAATGTATTAAAATACTTTGCCCCAAAACGCTCTTTGAAATAAAGTAACAAGACAAAATCAGCTGTCATGGCAAAGTAGTACAGAAAGAGCAAGAAACTTAAAAACCATTTATTTTTAATTCCGATGGCAAAAAGTACAGATAAACACAAACCCAAAAAGGCATACTCAACTAAAAGGCGTGCGCCCAAGGTTACCAGCCAAGCGGTAGGGGCGGTGACTTGTACTTGTATCAGTCCGAAGGCCGTTACCGCCAGTGCAGGCAAACTGGCAAGCAATAAGAGTTTATAATGGACGAACAAAGGAGATAAAAAAGCAAAAACTCGTTTCATAACAATTCAGCAGGTCTATTCCTAATTTGATATACTTTATTATATAAATTTAGGCGCTTTAGTCGCTTAAGGACACAATTATGGAAAATAATGAACTTGAAATGAAACGGCATTCTTGTGCGCATATTATGGCCGCTGCCGTACAGCAGTTGTTCCCCGGTACCAAGTTGGGTATCGGTCCTGCCATTGATAATGGCTTTTATTATGATTTTGATTGCTCCCATGCATTCACTCCGGAAGATTTGAAAACTATTGAAACTAAAATGAAAGAACTCATTAAAGCGCGCATTCCTTTTGAGCGCAAAGAGATGAGCAAAGCCGAAGCCAAAAAGTTTTTTGAAGCACGCGGCGAAACGTATAAATTGGAACTATTAGAAGAATTGGAAGACGGCCAAATTACCGTTTATTTGACGGGCGATTATGCTGATTTGTGCCGTGGCCCTCACGTGGAACATACGGGCAAAATTAATAATTTCAAACTTTCCGCGATTGCCGGTGCCTATTGGCGCGGAGATGAAAAACGCCCCATGTTGCAGCGCATTTACGGGTTGAGTTTTAATACCAAAGATGAACTCAATGCCTATGTGAAGCAACAGGAAGAGGCCGCCAAACGCGACCACCGCAAATTAGGACCGGAACTGGATCTGTTCAGTATTAATGACCATGTCGGACCGGGACTGATTTTAATGCATCCCAAAGGCGGTATGCTGCGCAAAATTTTGGAAGATTGGATTAAAGACCAAAACTTAAAACGCGGCTATGATTTGGTGGTCAGCCCGCATATTGCTAGGTTACACTTGTTTGAAATCAGCGGTCATGCCGGATTTTATAAAGACAGTATGTTCCACCCCATGGAAGTAGATAATGAGGCCTATCAAATTAAGCCGATGAACTGCCCTTTCCACGTGGAAATTTATAAAACGCACTTGCGCTCGTATCGTGATTTGCCGTTACGTTTTAGTGAATTAGGAACGGTGTACCGCTATGAACGATCGGGTGCGTTGCATGGGATGCTTCGCGTACGCGGATTTACGCAAGATGATGCTCATATTTTCTGCACGCCCGAACAAGTGGAAGGCGAAGTGAAACAGGCTTTTGAGTATGCCATGCACATTTTCAAAACTTTTGGCTTTGAAAAATACGCGGTGGAACTTTCCACCCGTGACCCCGAACATCCGGAACATTTTACCGGAGACGTAGCCGAATGGGAACGTGCTGAGAATGCATTAAAACACGTACTAGAAGAAAATCATATTGAATATACCACTCACGCCGGAGAAGCGGCTTTCTACGGGCCTAAAATTGATATTAAGGTAATGGACGCCATCGGCCGTTTGTGGCAATTGTCTACTATTCAGTTTGATTTTAATTTGCCGCAACGCTTTGACTTGGAATATGTTGCGCCGGAAGGACGTCAGCGCCCGATCATGGTGCACCGCGCGATGTTTGGCAGTATCGAACGTTTTACCGGAGTGCTCATTGAACACTATGCGGGTTGGTTCCCGCTCTGGTTAGCGCCGGTGCAAGTAAAACTCTTAACGTTGACAGATGACCAAATTCCGTTTGCCAAGGAAGTGGCCGCTAAGATGAAGGCCGCCGGTTTGCGTCCGGAACTGGATATCCGTCCGGAAAAATTAGGGTTGAAGATCCGCGAAGCCCATATGCAACATATTCCGTACACGGCTATTATCGGAAAGAATGAGGCGGCAGAAGGCAAGCTGACCATTCGTTTGCGCGATGGTAAAAATACGCAAGCCTTGCCGGTAGACGAAATTATTGCCAAAATGAAAGAAGAAGTAGAAACTTTCAGTTTGAGTAATTTGTTAAAGTAAGAAAAATAAATCTTCAGTAAAAAATAACGCGACACAATTTATTTCCGTGCCGCGTTATTTTTAGGGAAGTGTAAATCCTTTACTGTTTTGAAATTGAACACCTCCAAATAAGTTGATACAGTAACTTCCTTGTGGTAAATTAAAACCTGCGGAGGCAGATTCATAACACGAAATTTGATTTTCAGGTAAATTATCGCGTTTAAACCAATATTGGAAACCTCCTCCTTTATATTTTCCTTTTATTCTATAGATTTCTATTCCATGGTAAGGAACGGAAGAATTATAAAGTAAAATGCTCCATTCATCATTTGATTTCCAATCGGTGAGCATATCGTAATTAAAAGGATTGTATTTCTCTGTAAATGGAATTTGTACATCTAATTCATCAAATTTAGTGGGATAAGTACCGTTAGCCAAATAGTAGGATTGTTCAGCTTGCGCAACTGCCTTGAGTAGAGTTTGTGCCTGAACAGCTTTTGCTTTTTCCACTGCTTTTTCATATTGCGGTAAGGCAATGGCCGATAAAATGCCAATGATGAGTACTACCACCAACAGTTCTATAAGGGTAAAACCCTTGTTATATTTCTTCATGTGTATTCTCCTTTTTTTCTGTTGTTGGAAAATACAAATAAAAACGGCCATTTATTTGTAAGCTCACGCTAATGCCTTACAATATAAACAGCCGTAGTTTGCCACTCAGTGAGTGGCAAACATTCAGCACAAAACGCCCGGGTAATTAGTCCGTTCATTTTGTGCTTGATATCGGCTGTTTTTGGATTAGCGTGAGATTATCCTTGCGGATAATGCTCTATACTCTTCGTATAGTTCCAAAAACAGAATAAATTGTAATACTACCTAATCAGTATAACAAATTTCACTTATAATTAACATTTATCCTATCGTACGATAACGTGATTAAAATTAGCAAAGCGTAACGGAACTAAAAACCCCCGGTCGTAGCCGGGGGGTTTCAAAACTAATTTAATGTTTCGTTTAGTTCATGTAGAAAGGAGAAGTAAGAGCTTGGGTGACGCGACTCTTTTCCCGCGTATACGCGTTTTCCATTTCCGCTTCCAAACGATTGGGGGGAATGTCCCCAATGGCCATCAGCTTAGCGTGGAAATCGGATAAGAGGAATTTTTTGCCCAATTTCTTTTGATATTTGGCGCGTAAGTTTTTAAGGGCATCATAACCGTAAATATAGCTGACGGCCTCGCCGGGTTGTGCGGCGATTTGTTTGAGCATGGTTTCGGCAGTTGTTTTCTCAATGCCGTTTTCATCCGTCAACCAATTCAACGCTTCGCTATAAGTCATTTGGCGGTTATGTAAGCTGTAGTCTGCAATAGCACCGGCGGCGCGCAAATAGTCTGCCCACGCTAAGAACAGTTGTTCTTCGTCTGTAATAATGTAGCCCCGTTCATTGGCTAAATGCTGGGAATAAACTTCCCACCCATTGCGCAGTGTGGGTACGGGATAGAGCTTGCGGAAAGCAGATAGCCCTTGCCAGTTATAGGCAGACCGATAAGACAAGCCCGGTATTAACTGTCCGGCAACTAATAATTTGAGAGCTGGGGTATTGAAATCACGGTTTAAGATTTCCTGCTTAGCCAGCTCATTACCGCTGGGCAGTCGCAAGAACATATCAAAGCTGGGATTAGTTTGCGTACCAAACGGAGGAACAAAGAGATACGGATAAAAGTAACTATAATAGGTAGGCATCTCTTTGACCGTAAAAGTTCCGTTAGACAACGGAAACACAAAATCTTGGGCGAATGCTTGGCTCAGTTTTTGGGTTTCAGCAGCCAAGGCAGAAATAAAGTTCTGATTGGCTACGTCTCCGGTAATCAATTTGCTGATGGCATAAAACTTGGCCCCTAAGGACACCGGAGGTTCCGGCTGTTGAGAAGGTGCTGCGGGCAATTGTTCCGGTTGGTCAATGGCAGAGACCGTGACAGCATCGGCCGTTTCCCCGTCGGGCACTTGAATGTTTTCTATTACTACTTCTTGGGTTGTAGCGGCCGGCGGTAAATCAAAAGCAGACAAGGCCTTGGTTAAATTTTGTTGCGCAGTTTGGAAATTTTTGGCTAAAAATTTGGTCATTACTTTGGGCTTTTGAGAAATGAAATAATAACTCTGAAGCCGGGCTTCATAATTTTTATCTCCCAAACGAAAATCCTGCTCGGTATTTTCTTGAGCCAATTGCTTGAATAAATCAAACATAGATTTAATAGCTTGTTTGGCTTTGCGAGAGTCGGTACGTACTTGGTTGCGGCTGACATCATCTTGTGCGCGAGATAAAATATACTGGGCAATCTCATCAAAAGATAAGTAGGCATAATAGGCTTTTTCCATGGCTATTTGCGCCAAGAACGAAGCGGGGGAAACCAGATTTTTTTGCGCTTGTTCTGCTACGCCGGGCAAATAATGCACTCTTTCTGCCAAGTCGCGGTCTTGCAAATCGCGGTACGTTAAAGTTTTGATACGGAGATCTTGCAAGGCATCAAAGGCTTGCGCGTATAAGATAGGATCCCACGCGGTGCGATTTTGAGAAATTTGTTTGATTTCCCATTGCAAGCGGGCCTGCAAAGTATCATATTCCGTCTTTTTTTGTTCAGACAATTTTTTGCGATTAATTTGGTCCAGTCCATCTTTGATGATACGCAAAGCGCGTAAAGCCTGAGAGTCACGTTCCGGAGTGCGTACATCTAATTTATTATTGGCGGAATCAAAACCTAAACGAGTGGCCTGTTCCGGGAAAAAAGAAAGCTGTGTGGCGGAATAACGGTTCGTAATTTCATTGAACGCATTGTCTTCCATAATACTGTCAATATCGCCGAGCGATTCAAAACTTAACCCTTGGGCTCCCAATATAGAAGCCATTGTAATACTTAATATAACACTAAGCCATTTTTTCATGCTATACCTCTTGTAAGATAAAATAGTACTCTCTCATTATAGCTAAATTGAGAGCGTTTGTAAGTAGAATTTTATTTCTTATGTATATTGTTTACACGGCAAGCCGCCATTTTTTATCTGTTTGAAACAGAGGGATTTCCCTTAGTAACCTATTTTTTGCTATAATAAAACTATCTTGATTTCGGGCCATTAGCTCAGTTGGTAGAGCAGACGCCTCTTAAGCGTAAGGTCGTGAGTTCGAGCCTCACATGGCCCATTTCTTAAAACCTAACAAGGACGGATGGCGAAACTGGCAGACGCGCATGCCTTAGGAGCATGTGGGGAAACCCTTGAGGGTTCAAGTCCCTCTCCGTCCAACATATTTCATAACGAGGAGTTGTATCATGTCCATTTTCAAAACCGCTGCCGCGGACGAAGTAAAAACCAAACAAATCTCTAAGGAAGGATGCCGGGTTACGTTAAATGTACAGGCCGCTTCTACTCTAATTGATAAAGCATTCCAAAACGCCGCTGTGCAGGTGCAATCCCGTGCTCAAATGCAAGGTTTCCGCGCCGGTAAAGTACCTTTGGATTTAGTCAAACAAAATTTTGCCGGACACATTCAGGAACGTGCATTGGACTTGGCAATTAAAAGTGCAATCTCTGCCGCATTAGACCAAAGCAAATTAAATCCGGTTACCATTCCTTCTTTGACAAAAGCTGATTTTAATAAATTTGCCGAAGGAAAAGATTTTGAATTTGAATTGGCAGTAGATGTAGCGCCGGAATTTGAAGTAAAAGATTACAAAGCTATCCCGGTAACCAAAAAATCTGAAACCGCCACGGAAGAAGAAGTAACCGCTCATTTGAACCGTATTTTAGAAGGCAATGCCCGTTTAGAAAGTGCGGCTGAAGGCACGGTTATTGACGACAAAGTGTATGCGGTGGTGAAATATACCGGTAAAAGAAACGGAACGGAGGATTATAAGCTCAGCGCTGATAGCGAACTGATTGATATGTCTGCTCCGCAAACCATGCCGGAACTGGCGCAAAATATCAAAGGACTGAAAAAAGGTGATGAAAAAGATTTTGAAGTAAAAGAAGGAAATGACACCTTGTCCTTCCACGTAACCGTAGATGATATCAAAAATAAAATTATGCCTAAATTGGATGATTCTTTTGCCAAAGATATGGGCTTTGATAACTTGGAAGCCTTAAAAGCCCGTGTTAGAGAAGGCCTCAATGCCGAAGCCAAAGACAATGCCGAACGGGATATGGTGCATCAAATTGAAGACCATTTGATTAAAATGAATCAATTTGATTTGCCCCAAACCTTGGTGGAAGAATATACAGAACATTCTCTGAATAATTTTGTGCGTAATGTGACGCAAATGAAACCCGAACAGCTCACCGCAGAACAACGCAAAAGCTTTGAAGAACGCATCCGCCCGACGGTGGAAAAAGATTTGCGCATCGGCTACATTATCCATGCGATTGCCCATAAAGAAAACTTGGAAGCTACGCAAGCAGATTGGCAAGCCGAGTTGGATAAGAGCTTAACTGCTAACGCCAAAACAAAAGAAGACGAAAAGAAAATCCGCACGTTCTTTGAAGAACGCAAGGAACATATCTTGGCTACTTTGAACGAACGCAAGGTATTTGATTTTCTCAAGAAAGAAGCAGTCATAAAATAAAGACAGGATATTTTGAGTAACCCATTTGCCCCGTACAAAATACGGGGCAAATTTTTTCTCAAAGCGGCTGAGATTCCCGACAAAGACACTCGGGAATGACAGATGGTGTTGTTTATTTTTTGGCCGTTTTGTCGTCGTGAAATAAAAAACACTTGACTCGTTTTTTTTTTTTGCTACGATTTTCTTATGTGCTGAAGTGTTTGTGACACTTTTGTCGTTTACGCGCAATTTAGCGGTGTTTTTGTGCCGTTAAAGCATGGTTTATTTTTCGAGGAGAACATATGAAAAAACATATAAAAACAAGTCGTTTCCTATATAACAGCCCTTGTCATCCCCGAGTGTTTTTATCGAGGATCTCAACCGTATTAAAAAAGTGGATGAGATTCCCGATTACGGCCTTCGGGAATGACAGTATAGTACGAGGTTTTACCCTAGTAGAATTACTAGTAGTCGTACTGATTATCGGCGTACTGTCTGCGATTGCAATTCCTCAATATCAAAAGGCAGTAGTGAAGGCGCAATTAGCACAGGTAATGACTCTGTATGGTGCTTATCATCAAGCTATTGATGCCTATATCATGGCCAATGGATATCCTGGATCAGAAGATGTGTTCTTTACCGGAAATGGAAATGGTGGCGGAAGCAATCAGGTTTGGACTTCCTTAGATATTTCTTATCCGGTTGTAAATCAATCGGGTGGTATTGATGAAATTGTGGTGGCTGGAAAACATATTACGATGCAGGCAAAAATAAACTCGACCGTTGCCAATATTACCATATCCGATTTAGGAAATGATAAATATTTGCAAGGTTGTGGAGTGAGTTTAGCAACCTTTCCTGGCGATGGGTGGTATTTAGGAGGATTTTATTCTCGTCGCAGTTCTTTGACAACAGCACTCTCATGGTCTAATTCCGCTAGTGAATGCCCGGAGATGAAGAAATTAATGTGTCAATATTGGAAATCAAATGGAACTGGATTGTTCCGTCCCACAGCAAGTTCTCAATGTACAGCGGTTGGGGTTAGTGTGCCTTAACATCAAAAAATATGTTTGCAGTCCTGCACAACGTTTAAAACTTTTTACTGAAGAAGAAATTTTGTTTGTATTTAACAAAATATCCGCGTAACATAAAATAGGTTAACAGACAAGATAATACATCCGCCACGGGGGGTGTGAAAAATACTCCGTTTAAGCCGAAAAACAAAGGCAAAATAATCACTAAAGGGATTAAGAAAAGTACTTGGCGGGATAAACTTAAAATCAAAGCTTGTACGGGTTTATTGATAGCTTGGAAAAAGCTGGTGCCCAGTATTTGCAAGGCCGCAAACAGGGTAAAGATATTGAGTACGCGGATTGCATAAGCAGTCATACTCAGTAACTCGGTGTCGGTGGTATTAAAAACGCGTGCGATATAAGGGGCAAAACAAAGAGCTAAGGCAGAGCCCACTAGCCCAATGCCTGTTCCCCAACGTAAAGCTATTTTTAAGGTGTGGAAAGCGGTGGCAAATTTCTTAGCTCCGTAGTTATAGCCGATGAGCGGCTGTGCCCCTTGGCTTAGGCCAATGAGCGGCATTAGGAATATGGCATTGACACTGACTGCAATCCCCATCGCCGACACCGCCACATTTCCTCCGTAACGCAGTAGTGCGTGGTTGAGTAAGAAATTAAGCACGCTCGATGCCAATTGAAATATCATTTGAGAGAATCCTATTTTCATACTGGCCCAAATGATACTACCGCGCAAGCACATATCTTGCAAACGCAAGCGGAACTTAGAACGAGGATTGCAAAAAAACAACATAATCCATGAAAAAGAAACGATCTGCCCGCACAAAGTGGCGGCCGCAGCTCCACGTATTCCCCAATGCCAGACAAAGATCGTCAGAGGGGCAACGGTTAAATTCAGAAATGCTCCGATAAATTGGGTGGCCATGGCAGTTTTAGGATGTCCGCAGGAACGAATAAAATTGTTCATGCCGGCGCCCATATGGAACAGCGCATATCCCGGAAGGACAAGCTGCATGTAAGGCCGAGCATAGGGTAGCGTGATTTCATCAGCACCTAAGAAATGCAAGATAGGATCTAAAAACAAGTAGCATAATGCCATAATGCTTAAACTAATTAACGAAAGCATCACAAACGCATTACCGATAATCAGCCGAGCCTCTTCTTCTTGTTTTTCGCCCAAACGGATAGAAAAAAGCGCATTAGCACCTATCCCAATCAATACGCCAAAAGCCATGAAGAAAAATCCCATCGGAAACAATAACGTGATACTGGCAATTCCGGGAGCTCCGAACTCTTGCCCCACGTAAACACGGGTAATAATGTTATAGAGTGCGCTGACAAACATCCCCGCTATGGCCGGAGCCGAAAACTTAATCAGCAGGCTGGAAATAGAGGCCGCCTTAAAGGGATTGGTAGCTTGATTGGTTGTGTTTATATCTGTCATATATAATGTAAAAAGCCGCCTAAACCAGCGGCGGCTTTGCATCGCTTTCCATTATTTTACTAAAAAGATAAATCACTCAACAACCGACCGATGCGCTAAGAAGACACGTTGCAACTGCAGTGCATCATCTAATAAGATGATATCGGCATCTTTTCCAACGCTTAAAGAGCCTTTTTGTTCAAGTCCTAAAATGCGGGCCGGATGTGTGCTGGCACAGGCAATGGCTTGCGGCAAAGTATATCCCCACGAAATTAAATTTTTTACTCCTTCCAGCATGGTTAATCCGGAACCTGCCAACACACCATCAGCTTGGCGTACCCACGCGCCGTCTTGCCATTTCACTTCTTCTGCGTTAGCAATGAAGGGGGGATTATTTTGAAGAGTAGGCCGCAGGGCATCGGTAACCAGTACGATGTTTTCAACCGGCTTAAAACGGCGCAGACCGACTACCAAATCCGGATGAACATGTACGCCGTCTGCAATAATTTCTGCGGAAATTTCCGGATGCAACAGTACCGCTCCCACGGCGCCTAACGCGCGGTGATGTAGCGGGGGCATGGCATTAAACAAATGGGTGGTATGGGTAATACCTAGAGAAACCCCGTGCATAAAGTTTTCATAGGAAGCATTGGTATGTCCGGCCTGTAGTAAGATGTGATGTTTTTGACAGAAAGGAATCAAACTTTCTATATGCGCAAGTTCCGGGGCTACCGTCATGCTGATAATATGTCCGTCGGATGCCTTATATAAGCGTTCCAGTACTTTTGCATCTACGGGTAGGATATCCTGCGGTTTCATGACCCCCGGTTTTTCGGGAGAAATAAAAGGCCCTTCCAGATGAAAACCCAATAAACGGGCACCGGTTTCTCGTCCGAAGGCAGGAGTCATTTGTTCTAAAAATTTCTCCAATGTACTGGGTTGCGCGCAGTAGAGGGTAGGACAAAAGGCAGTTACTCCTGTCTTTGCTAAGGCATTTGACATTTCGAGCAAGGCTTGCGGAGTGCCTTGTTCGGTTCCAAATCCAGCCAAGCCGTGAACATGCGTATCTATTAATCCCGGCGCGGCAAAAGCTCCGTGTGCGTCTACCACAGGTTGTTGCAGAGGCAGAGGAGCCTCTTTCATGGGGAAAACGGCCTTGATTTTACCTGCTTCTATTTCCAGCCCGTGATCTGCTAAGACCTGTTGAGGGGTAATCAGACGAACATTAGTAATAAAAAAATGTTTCATAAAATCCTCTTTATAAGTCTATATAAAAATCTTGGTCCGGTTGGCGACGGTTGTGACGTTGCCAATCTGCTTGCAGCGCTTGTGGAAGCTCGGCAGCTGCCGGTGAATCAATGAGTAACATAGCATGATGATGTGCATGCAAAGCGGTAATGGGCCATTGGGCAGTAATGTCTCCCTGCGCCAAGCGTGCTACTGCCGAGGCTTTGGCCGGTCCGCTGGCTAGAAATAGTAATTCTTTCGCTTCTAAAATAGTGCCGATGCCAACGGTTAAGGCATGTGAGGGAACTTGCGCAGGATCATGATTAAAAAACCGCGCATTGGCTTGTCGGGTGCTATCTGTTAAAGAAATCATGCGCGTGCGGCTGTCTAGCGTTGAGCCGGGTTCATTAAAAGCCAAATGACCATTCCTGCCCACTCCGCCTAAAAACAAATCAATACCGCCCTGTTGAGTGATAGCTTCTTCATACTGCTGGCAAGTTTTTTGAACATCTGTTGTTAACCCGTCTAGTAAGTGAATGTTTTCCTGCGACATATCAATAGGGTCAAATAAGTGTTGATGCATGTAATAGGCATAACTTTGCGGATGTTTTGCCGAAAGACCGACATATTCGTCCATATTAAACGTGTGTATTTGCTCAAAATTAATTTTTTTGTGCTGTGCCAAAGAACATAGCGCGGCATACATTTCTTCCACCGTGCTGCCGGTGGGAAGACCTAATGTAAACGGATAAGCAGGCGCAGCCAGAAACTTTTTGACGATGTAAGAGGCTGCCCAAAGCCCTAAATTATGAGGAGTAATAATCAATTTCATAGGATATTTGATATCATTATAGTATATTCCGGTTGCGTTGCGGGATTAACAAAAGATTATTTGAATTTTTAGTCAAAAACCTATATACTAGAAAAAGAGGTGCATATGAATAATAGAAAAGGATTTACTTTGTTGGAATTGATGGCTGTTGTTGCTATTGTCGCCATTTTGTCTGCCATGGCGTTGGGTGGATATCGCAAATCCATAGAACGGGCTGCTTTTAATGAAGGAAAGCAAGTGCTACATTCTTTGGCTGCTGCTGCTGATTCCCATTACTACGAAAATCGTTCTTTTCCGAGTGGTTTATGTAATTTGGAGGTAACGATTTCCGGTGTACTCAATAATGTTTCGTGTACAACCCAGCAAACTAAAAATTTCACTTATGCGGGCATTTTGCATACTGGTACGGATTATTATCTTGAGGCTAGCGCCAATACCGGAAGCGGAGCCACTTTGCGGGTATATCTGGAAGGTAATGGCCCTGCCAAATCGGATGGTTCACTAAAAAGGGATGAATGCCGTGGAAATGAAGACTTTTGCAAATCTATGGGATATTCAGACTGTGCGAGTTCCGTTTGTAGAGAGAAGACCATGGATTAGCACTGTTTTACTTAAAAAGCCCCGGCCATTAGGTGCGGGGCTTTTTATATAATATACGTATGAGAACGCTTCAAACAGATTGTTTAGTAATTGGGGCCGGGATTGCCGGTTCCGTATATGCCTATCAGGCGGCCCGCCAAGGGTTACGGGTCGTTTTGCTCAGTTGTGCAGATTGGGATACCGCCAATAGCGATTTGGCGCAGGGTGGTATTGTATATGAGCCGAATTTAGACATAGAAGCGTTATTGCAAGATGTGCGTTTAGCCACCGCCGGTTTATGTAATGAAGCAGCCGTGCGCGAATTATCGAAAGCCGGTTGCGAAGCAGTAGAAAAGATTTTTCTAGCAGATCTCCATACGGATTTCTCTCGTGATAAGCAAGGCAATTTGCTCTACACGCGGGAAGGTGCCCATACCAAAAACCGCATTATTTATTGGAAAGATACCACGGGCCATTCTTTGCTTTCCTCTATTCATAAGGCTTTGCGAAACGAAAAGAATGTTACCGTTTTGGAAAATACTTCCGCAGTTGATTTATTGACGCTTTCCCACAGTTCTACCAACATTATGGATAGATATGCTCCGTTGACTTGTTTTGGGGCCTATGTGTTGGATAATGTTTCCGGTGAAGTGTCTGCTATTGAGGCAAAAAAGACAATTTTAGCTACGGGGGGAGTGGGACAAGTATATCGTCACACTACCAATGCGGCGCATGCGTATGGTCATGGTATTGCGATGGCCTACCGCGTAGGGGCACGTGTGATGAATATGGAATTTATGCAATTCCATCCTACTGTATTTGCCAAAGGTAAAAGTTTTCTCATTTCCGAGGCAGTACGCGGAGAGGGTGCCGTGTTGCGTAACGTGCACGGAGAGGCCTTTATGGCTGCTTATCATCCGCTAAAAGATTTGGCTCCGCGCGACATTGTGGCACGTGCCATAGAAGAGGAACGCTTGAAAACTTCCCACGATTGCGTCTATTTAGATATTACCCATCAACCAGCCGATTTTATTAAAAACCGTTTTCCTGCGATTTATCAAACCTGTCTAAATGAAGGAATTGATATGACCAAACAACCGGTACCGGTGGTGCCGGCCGCGCATTATTTTTGCGGGGGCGTTTATACTACCGTGCAGGGACGTACCAATATTGTTAATCTAAATGCTATCGGAGAAACAGCTTGCACGGGCTATCACGGAGCGAACCGTTTGGCCAGCACTTCTTTACTGGAAGCGGTAGGTTCCGGCTATTTGTGTGCGGCGGCCGATGCGTTGGATATTCAAAAGGAAACCTTCCGTTTGCCCTCTGCCAAAGAATGGATCAGCCAAGACAAAAAACCGGATTTGAATTTAATCAAACAAGATTTGGCCACCCTGAAAAGTACGATGTGGAATTATGTGGGGCTTGTGCGCAGTGCCACGCATTTACGCCGAGCAGAACAAATTTTGCGGCATTTACATCATGAAATTGATATTTTTTACAAAGGGTATGCCCTCAATCAAGAATTGTTGGACCTGCGCAACGGTACGCAAACAGCTCTCTTAATCACCTATGCTGCGTTGAAAAATAAACGTAGTATCGGTTGTCATTTCTTAAGTGATGTATAGCCATCCATAGTTGTGATTTGCAGGTTGCCGGGTGGCCAATTTGTTATAATGAGTTTATGTCTAAATATACCTTTTGTGGAGCCATGCTCCTTTGTTTATTAGCTGTTAATGTAACAGCGCAGTCTGCTTCTTCTAAAATACCGGCAGTAGGGGAAGCAACCTATGCCGAGACTTCTAATACTTCGTCGGACGCATCCCAGGTGGCAGGACCGGGAGTAGTTTCTAAAAGTTCACTGGTTACTCGTATCGACATGCAACTGAGTGATAAAATCCTTCATGCAAATACGTTGGACTACAGCGAACCGGACCCGTTGGACAATGTGGCCGAAAAATGTTTAACGTCCACTCCGGAAGAATGTTTTTTCCTTTACAAAACCTATGAAAATGCTCCGCTGGCTATCACGGCCGCACAAGCAAATTTGGAATTGTCTATTTTGTCTTTGCCACGCGGCCAAGTAAAACAGGCCTTGGCTTATATAGACCGCGCTGCCCAGTTATCTCCGGATGATCCTTTTATAGAACTTACGCGCGGTTGGACATTGTTTGCGGCAGGGAAATATAAAAAGGCCCGGAAGGCTTTTGCGGATATGTTGTACTTAACGGCAGATTTTGAATATGCTTCTTCTGCTAAGCTCGGTACTGCTTTGGCCTATTATTTTGAAGGGAATGCACGGGCAGCTGCGAAGGATTTTCAATATATATACACGTCTAATCCGTATTTGATTTCACTCTCTGTGTATATGATGGGACAAATTGCCGCTTCAGATAAAAATTCCCGTCAATTAGCTCCCGTGTTTTTACAACAGGCGCTCAGTCATGACTCGCATCAATATCCGGCTTTACAAAAACTGGCGGTTTTGTCAGAAAAGGATACCAAACGCCCCTTGGCCTCTTTTCAATACTATTCCACTTTGTACAGTTTAGACCCGACGAACAAAAAAGCATTGAAGAAATTAACTCGCTTTGCAGAAAAATTAAATAAATCGCCGGAAGATTATTTATTTTACTTGCGTTTGGACCAGCCCATTGTGCAAGAATTAGTATCCGTACCTTCGGATACCATCAAAATGGCTTTGTATGCAGACCGCTGGCAGAATCCCGTGGAATTGCAACGTTTTGCTGTGATGCCTGCCGGTATTATGCAAGTGTTGGATGACCGTTTGGGGGAAGTTTTGCAATCTCCCTCGTATGTAACGCGCATTTTGGAATTTAATCCGCAAACACATAGTGTGGATATTAAAGATCCCCGTGGGCATGTGGAGTTTTCCGCTCGTCGGCCTTTTACGTTGAAAACCACCAAAGAACATAAAACCCTTTTAGTGAAGGATGTGCGTGCGGAAGATGTTTTTGCCGCGGATTATAGCGATAAAGAATTAACCGGCAGTTTGCTGGTGATACCTTCTTCCAAAGGAATTCGCTTGGTCAATCAAACGAGCATAGAGGATTTAATCCCTGCGTTACTGGCTACCCAAGCACAAGATATCAAAGAACCGGAGGCCTTACGTGCGCTAGCGGTAGTGTTTAGAGGAGCTTTGCAGCAAGCAATCGAACAACATCAAGCAGAGCCGTACCATATTACCGATAATGATGTCTATTTCCAATTTAAGGGGATCAACTTGGCGGTGCAATCCATGATAGAAGCGACAAAAGATTCCCGCGGGCTTGATTTGTCCGGCCCGGAGCTGGGGTATTATGCCGATTGCGGAGTAGTTTCCTATAGCACCATTGGCAATACGGAACAGAAACCGGACTACTATTATTCTCCGGCCAATTTATCTAAATATATGATATCCAATCCGCCGCAGGATTTATATTCTACCCCTACGGATCCTACTAAATGGTCTGCTATAAAATGGATGTATCTCTACGACGCGGCAGATATAGAAGCACGTCTAAATGATCGTACTCAGTTTGGTCGTTTGCGGGCCTTGGTACCCTTGAAATTATCTCCGCAAGGGCGTGTTCTTTCCATGCGTTTTGAAGGTAGCAAAGGGGAGTATATTTCGGATAATGAACAGGAAACCTTATATATTTTGAGTGCCGGCACTATGCGGTCTAGTTTCTTTGATTTTGTTCCCATGTACAAAGGGAAGAATATAGCACGTATTTTGGTGCGCGGGTATGACAGCGGTACGGGTGTAGGGCTGTGTGTGGCCGGAGCGGAAGGACTGGCTCGCAAAGGCCGGGATTATCAGGGAATCATTAAATATTATTTCCCGCAGGCCCGTATCGTAAATACTGAAACAGGAGAAGTACATTGATGGCTAAAGTAAAAATTTTATATATCATTACTGCCCTTGACCAAGGAGGGGCCCAAAATAGCGTCTTAACAACATTGAAACGTTTGGACCGCCGGGAGTTTGAGCCGTATTTGGCGGCTGGGGCCGGGGGACGTTTAGACGGAAAAACGAAACGGGAATTTAAGAATTTATACTTTATTTCTGCCCTTAAACATGATGTCCGTCCGCGCTATGCTTTGCATGACTTATGGGCCGTGTGGCAAATGGGCCGTTTGATGCGCAAAATCAAACCGGATATTGTGCATACCAATGCTCCTAAAGCCGGTATTTTAGGGCGTTTGGCTGCGCGTATTTTTTGGCGTAAAGCGAAAGTGGTGCATACCTTTCATGGGTTAGGTTTTGCCAAAGAACATGGAGAAAAACATTTTTCATTTTTTGTGAAAACAGAAAAATTTTGTTCTGCCATGACGGATGTGTTGGTGTTCGTTTCCAGAAAAAATGCTGCCGAAGCGGCCGCTTTGGGTATTGGCAAAGGCGTACGGAGTGAAATTATTCGCGCCGGTATTGATTTTACGCGCAAATTACCGGCTAACTTTGATCCTATTGCCAAGAAAGCCTCTCTTAAAATTCCGGCTACCGGACGAGTAGTATTAGCAATTGCTAATTTCAAACCACTTAAAAATCCGATTCATTTTGTATTAGCGGCCTATAAGGTGCTGAGTAAAAATAAAAATGTATATTGCATTTACACGGGAGACGGCCCTCTGAAAGAAACCGCTACTAATTTAGCTCAGCACTTGGGTATTGAAAAACAATTATTTTTTCCGGGATGGCGGGGCGATACCGATGAGTTATTGGCTATCAGCGATGTATATGCCAGCACTTCTTTGCGCGAAGGAGTACCTATGTCCATTTTGGAAGCGCAGGCTCATCAAGTACCGGCTGTCTGTTATGACGTAGACGGCATTAGCGAGGTGGTCACAAATAACCGCACCGGTTTCTTGGTAAAGCGCAATGATATTACCGCTTTAGCTGAAAAAATCACTGCTTTGCTGCGCAACAACGGTCTACGTGAACGCTTTAAGCAAAACATTGCTCGGCGTGATTTTGGCGAATTTACAGTGCCGGTGATGATTCGTCGGCAGGAGCAGTTATACCGTTCCTTGTTACCTAAAAAACAGGGCGTGCGTAAACCTTTTTATAAACGGCATAAGAAATATACCAAACGCAAATTTAACTCCACGGGGGAAAAGTAAGTATGGATTATGCAATCAATGAACTGGAGCAGAAAACATTAAATGCTACCCGCGAACTGGCGCAGAAAAAAATGAAACCTTTGCGCGCAGAA
This sequence comes from Elusimicrobiaceae bacterium, assembly GCA_017528825.1. Lineage (NCBI taxonomy): Bacteria > Pseudomonadati > Elusimicrobiota > Elusimicrobia > Elusimicrobiales > Elusimicrobiaceae > Elusimicrobiaceae bacterium. The sequence goes on from JAFXOI010000035.1 coordinate 77,239, forward strand.
ATGGACCGAAAAGAGCAATTTTCTAAAGAAATGTATGAAGAATTCCGCAAAGCCGGTATGTTTGGATTATGGTTGCCGAAACAATACGGAGGATTAGGCGGGGGGATTACTTGCCTGGCAATGGCTTTTGAAGAGTTTTCTCGGGTTTGTGCAGGGTTAGCGTTGACACCGGGCACTTCTGCTTTGGGGGCTATTCCCATGTTTTTGGCAGCTACGCCGGAGCAACGAGAGCGTTGGTGTTATGATTTGGCCAGCGGTAAAAAATTATGGGCTTTTGCCTTGACAGAGCCGGAAGCCGGTTCCGATGCTACTGCGCTTAAAACAACCGCTATAAAAGACGGTGATTTTTATGTAGTCAACGGAACGAAACACTTTATTTCCACCGGAAAAGAAGCTGATTTTTATACGGTGGCCGTTAATACAAATCCATCTCGCGGGGCGAGGGGTATTTCTTTATTAGTCATAGAGAAAGGAATGCCGGGTTTTACTTTTGGAAAGAAAGAAGAAAAAATGGGAATCCGTACCAATCCCACCTATGAGCTGATTTTTGAAAATGTGCGTGTACCTAAAGAAAATTTATTAGGCAGTGAGGGACGTGGGTTATTATACGTGCAAGAAACCTTAGACTATTCTCGTCCGGGGGTGGCAGCTCAAGCGGTAGGCATTGCGCAAGGAGCGTTGGATGAAACGATTCCTTACCTGCGTACCCGCAAACAATTTGGACAACCCATTATTACTTTTCAAGCATTGGCGCACAAAGTGGCAGAGCTGGCTGCTAAGACGGAAGCCGGCCGTGCCTTGGTATATAGTTTAACGCATCGTATGGATGAGGAGTTGTTGCCTGCGGTCAAAGCAGCTCTGGAAAACGGTACCACTGTGCATGACGAATTAAAGAAGATAAAAGGTGGCCGTTGGACCAAATACAGTGCGATGGCCAAACTATTTTGTGCCAATACAGCTATGGAAGTGGCTGATGAGTGTGTCACGTTGTGCGGCGGTGTAGCGTATATGCGAGATTTCCCGTTAGAGAAATATATGCGTGATGCTAAAGTTACCCAAATTTACGAAGGAACGGTACATATTCAGAAAAATGAAATTGCCACCGCCTTAATGAAAGAATATGCTACTGCTACTGCGGCTACTAATCCTCCGGCTCAAACCATTCCGTTAGAAGAGTTGTTGCGGGGCTACTGCAAAAAATATGCCTCGTCCGATAAACACAAAGACAGCCTAGCAGATCTCTCGCAGGCGGAAGTGATTGTGGCAGGCGGTCGCGGTGTGGGTAAGAAAGAAGGTTTTGAATTATTACAAAAATTGGCGGATCGTTTAGGCGGCCTAGTGGCAGGTACCCGCCCGCCCGCAGACAATGGTTGGATTGACACCGGTAACCAAATCGGTATTACGGGAAAAACAGTTAAACCAAAACTCTATATCGCGTGTGGAATTTCCGGCCAACAGCATCATATGGCGGGTGTTAAAGCAGACGTGATAGTAGCTATCAATAAAGATCCCAATGCCCCTATTATGAAAACGGCTAATTATGCGGTAGAGGGAGATTTATATGAGGTAATTCCCACCCTGCTAGGGAAACTGAATTGATATTTGCTTCATACGACCCAAGAAAAGGCTGAAATTTATATTTCAGCCTTTTTTATTTGCAGGTATTGCTTTGAGCGGCGACTTCTTGTATTTTTTGAGCGATCTCATCCGGATTGCCTAAAAAATAATCTTTCAGTACTTTTCCGTGGTCAGTCAATTCAAAAATATAGGGGATGCCTGTCGGTAAATTGAGAGATACAATCTCTTCATCGGAGAGATTTTTGAGATACTTTACGATGCTTCGTAAGCTATTTCCATGAGCACTAATTAATAAATTATCAGCCGTGTGCAGACGCGGCCAAACGACCCATTGCCAATAGGGTAGCAGGCGTTTGGTGCATGTTTTTAGAGATTCCGTTAACGGTAATTCAGAACGAGAAACCGATAGGTAGCGCGGATCTGCGTAAGGAGAGCGAGGGTCATCGGCGGTTAAAGGAGGAGCCGGGATATCGTAACTGCGCCGCCATAATTGCACTTGTTTTTCTCCGTATTTTTGAGCGGTTTGCTTTTTGTTAAGACCTTGCAAGGCTCCGTAATGCTTTTCATTTAATCGCCATGATTTTTCTACGGGAATCCACGGTTGTTCCAATGCTTGTAAAGTGAGATACAAGGTATCTATAGCACGGGTTAAATAAGAGGTAAAAGCACCGTCTAACAGGATATTTTGTTCTTTGAGTAATAACCCAGCCTTAGTGGCCTCTTGTTGGCCTTGTGGAGTCAGCGGAACATCCGTCCATCCTGTAAAACGATTTTCCAGATTCCACGTGCTTTGTCCATGGCGCAGTAAAATAATTTTTTTCATATTTTCTCCTAGAAAAGTAGTGTATAGCTTTGGGGGAGGTTATACAAGCGCGAAAAGTAGTTAGGTTTTGTATAATACAAGTATGAACAAACCGGTATGCATTTTGAAGTTTGGCGGAAACACATTAGCCAATAAACAAAAATTACAGATGGCGGCGCATTTGATCAAACAACGTTATATGGATGGCCTACTGCCCGTGGTGGTAGCATCTGCAAACGGTAATTTGACAGATGTGTTGTTAGATCATGCCTATAGCATCAGTCGTAACCCGGATAAACGCGAACTGGATATGCTAATTACTACGGGAGAACGGGTCAGTGTAGCACTCTTGTCCATTGCACTGCGTGATTTGGACGTGCCTTCTGTATCGCTGACGGGGAGCCAAATTGGCCTAATTACTACTTGCGACCATAACGGAGCAGATATCTTAACGCTTAAAGGCGACCGTTTGAAAAAAGAATTGGAAGCAGGTCATGTACCGATAGTGGCTGGTTTTCAGGGCATCGGAGAAAACAAAGAGATTACCACGCTAAAGCGCGGCGGGTCTGATGTATCGGCGGTGTTCTTGGCTTTCCATTTAGGAGCCGACCACGTGGAAATGATTAAAGATGTAGACGGCGTGTACAGTGCCGATCCCAACAAAGACCAAAAAGCACAAAAATACGAAGTATTGGATTTTGATGAGATGTACAAACTGGCTTTGAACGGAGCGAGTGTGTTGCATCCGGATGCGGTGCGTTTGGCCAAAGAAAAAGGAATAGAGATACGTATTGTACACTATCGAACAGGTCAAACAGGTACGGTGATTAAATAAATTTTGACTGGTTTGACAAATAAATACCCCCGGAAACACCGGGGGATATTTATTTCTTCAATAAATTGGGGGAGGCTTTGAAACGGACTTTTTTCTTTTCACCCACTTGTACTTTTTCAAAGGTTTTGGGGTTATGGCGCGTAACAGGGCGGGCTGTTTTCAAATGAAAAGTTCCGAAGTTGCTGATAACTACCTTACCGTCACGTTTCAAACCGTGTTTAATGATTTCAAATACTTTATCTACGGAAATCTTGGCTTGTTTTTTATCTAACACGTGGCGGGTTAAATGGCGCACTACATCATCTTTATTCATATCTTATCCTTATTTGTTACCGCGGTGAATAAAACCCATTGCATGCAAGAGTACATGGGGTTGAGCCCCTTGGCAAACAATTTGCCAAATGGCATTAATGATGGGGGTGTTTAAGTTGTTTTTGCGAGCGATATCGTAGACACTTTGTACGGAGTTGACCCCTTCGGCAATAGTGCCTACTTCTTTTTTCGCTTCTTCCAAAGAGAGGCCTGCCCCCAGTTTTTCACCTAAACGGCGGTTGCGGGAAATGGCAGACATACATGTTAAAATGGCATCTCCAAAGCCGGCTAAACTGTACACGGTTTCGGCTTGTCCGCCTTGGCTGACCAGTACGGCGGCCATTTCTTGCAAAGCTTGGGTGATTAGAGCAGCTTTTGCATTGGCCCCATCTCCGATTCCGTCAATTACACCGGCACCGATGGCTAAGACATTTTTAATAGCTCCGCCGTATTCTACGCCGCGGCGGTCTGTAGCCGGCACCATGATAATGGGATCGGCATCAAAAACAGTGGCAATGTGTTTAACCAGCTCACTATTAGCTCCGGCGAGCATAATTTTTGTGGGTACATTTTGCGCTACTTCCAACGCAAAACTCGGCCCGCTGAAAGCCAGTACATGATCTTTGAGTTGCGGGACTTCTTCTTCAATAATTTCACAAATCGTTTTGAAAGATTTATCTTCAATGCCTTTGGAGGCACTGACTACGGGAATTACTTTTCCGTTTAAGAGCGGTTTTAATTGTTCTCGGCAAAAATTGCGAATAGCTTTGGAAGAAATAACGAAAATAATCAAATCTGTATTTTGCAACGCTTCTGCAACATTACCGGTCAGACGGATATTGTCGTGTATTTTGAAGTTAGGGATATTTGGATGACGCCCCATGGTGCGTAACACATTGAGTAATTGCTCATTATATTCCCATAAACGCACCTGATAGCCGCGTTTAGCGACGTGTTGAGCAATCACGCTACCCCAAATCCCTGCTCCAAAAACCGTTACGTTTTGTATATTCATGATTATCTTTTTTTAGCGCCGTCTTCAAACATCAGTTCTTTTTTAGCCAGTAAGCGTTTGATGTTGGGGATGTGTTTATAAATGACTAACAATCCAATGGCCGTTACCATAATGTTCACCGCCAGCGGGTGTTTCCCGATAAAGAAACTGGCTACCGGTAATACCACACAAGCCACAATAGACCCAATGGATATGCGTCCCCATAAAGCTACACAGATCACAAAGGCAACGAAAGCGAGTGCCGTCGGAATAGGCAACATAGCGGCAAATACCCCACAAGAAGTGGCTACGCCTTTACCGCCGCGGAATTTTAGGTAAATCGTCCACATATGTCCCAAAATGGCGATGGTTCCGCATAAGATAGCCGGCCAATATAAACCGGGAAATAAATGCAAGGCTAATGCGGTAGGAATAAAACCTTTCATCCCATCTACTAAGAAAGTGCAAATACCCGCCCATTTGCCGACGGTGCGGTACACATTCGCAGCACCGGGGTTTCCGGAACCGTGCTGACGGATATCAATACCCATAGTTTTACGGGCAATCAGGTAGCCGGTGGGGATGGCTCCCAGTAAATAACTAAAAACGGCAAGTAAAATCACTTTTGTGGTCATATATTTATTATATAAAGTTTAAGCAGATGCGCAAACTAAAAATATAAAAGAAATATAAAAAACTGGCTAAAATGTGTTTTTTTATATACACTAATAAGAAAGGATATAAAGGGAGATTTTTATGAAAAGAATGATAGTCTTATTACTATGTGCCCTATCTACTGTTGCCATGGCGAAAGGACCCGAAGGTTTTTTTGCGGAAGATTTTGCGAATCAAAATGTTATTTTTATCAATGATAAACTATGCCAAGCAACCCGAATTGCACCCAATTGGTACTTAACGGCGGCGCATTGTTTGGTTCCGTTATGTGACCAGTCTTGCAGAATTACTTTTCAAATGCTAACCGGGGAATTAAGAGTAGCGGCTGTGGTAAATCATAGCCGGTCTGATAAGCATGTGTTTGTGCATAATAATTATCAGCCGAATACTGATAAAGCCATGCGTCATGATATCGCTTTAATTCATTTTACTCCTTCGGAGAAAGATTGGTTCAGAGAAACTGCTTCCGGAGAAATATTAAACCAAAAAGAATTTATTGAGAAGTTAAATTTACCCGACTATCAAGAATCGCTAAGTAAATGGCAATCTTTAACAAACGCACATCCCAAATTGTTACGGGTAGGTAATTTGGAAAGTCGTCGTATTCTGCAACCGGTAGCGGTACCCGATCTTCGCCAAGGAGAGGGTATATACTTCAAACAAAGTCAGCCCGGTGATTTTTATTATTCCGATCAACTACGCTATTTTATTGGTAAAAATTTCGGGGTCGATCACGGTATGAGTGGTTCTGCAGTGGTGATACCGGGCGGAGATATCATTGGCGTTGTATCAAGTAATGTAAAAGAAACGGGCAGTTTGAGGACATATAACGAAGAAGATGAGTCGGTGGGGGAAATTCCTTTTTCGACCGATTTCTTTGTATTTACACCTATTAATCGGAAAAATGCTGATTTTATTCAAAAGACGATCCGTTCCTTTCATGAACATGGCAATAAAGTAGAAATAGACAAGTTAAAATCTTCCGAATCCGAAGTTGTAAAAGATGATGTGGAATATATGCTGGCCGTGCTGAGTGTAAATCCGGAGAAATGATAAAAGCCTATTGCGGCTAGTTTGCACTCGTTTGGTAAGCCTGTAGAATCTGGGAAGAGAGTCTGTTTACATCCCAATCTTTTTCTTGTTGTAAATTGATTTTATAAGATGCTGTATATCGATTAAACCAAGTACGCTGTCGTTTGGCATATTGGCGCGTGCATATACAGATTTTTTCAAACGTTTCGTCACGACTGGCTTTTCCTTCTAACCAATCCAGCACTTGCGGGTAACCCAAACTCTTTAGCGCAGGCGTATCGGGCGCAAAACCTTGTGATAATAAGTGTTTGGTTTCTTCTGCCATTGGGTCGAGCATGGTTTTTGTTCTTTGGGCAATGCGCTGTTGTAAAAGCTCTTTATCCCAGTTGAGATACACGAGGAAAGCCTTGTCTGACGGAAAATCTTGATAAAATACGCCGCTGCGTAGTGCGGAAGCGGGTTTACCGGTTAAAAGTGTAATTTCCAACGCACGCATCACCCGTTGTATATTGCCCGCTGGAATTTGAGCCGCTGAAACGGGATCCTTCTCTTGCAAGCGTGCATGCAGGGCTCTTTTCCCGTGCAGGGTTGCCCATTGGGTAAGCTCATTTCGCAACTTAGCAGAACTGGGGGGGAGCGGGTCCATCCCTACAAAAAATGCATGTAAATACATACCCGTACCGCCGGCAAAAATGAACGGTTTTTCTGGAAAATGGGATAATAAAGCGCGTGCTTTTGTGCAAAAAGAAGCGGCATCAAAAATTTGATCCGGCGGTAAAAAGTCTACCAAGTGATAAGGAATTTGCTCCACAAAATACGTATCGTTTTGCCATTGCCCGACAGGCTTAGCGGTTCCAACGGTTAATTGTTGGTAAACTTGACGGGAATCGGCCGAAATGATTTCCGTTTTAAGGCAACGGGCCAGTGTTATTGCCAGTTCCGTTTTTCCGCTTGCGGTAGGGCCAATAAGGACGATGGGTTTCATGTTTATATTGTAATAAATTACAGTTTATAACGATATTTTTTTGAGAACTATACATAAAAAAGCCCGCCGAAGCGGGCTTGTAAAACGAGGGCGTTTAATCAAATAACGTTTCGTCTTTCTGAATTTTATTGCAGATACGGCAAGCCTTACAATTCTCTACGCATACTTCCGGTAAGCGTAGCAAAATGCGCGTATCACAATCGTTAAAATCATCAGCCATAGCGCTGATAGCGGCGGCATTTTCCGGTTTCATGTTCGTAAATTCAATACCCACGGTGTACACATTTTCTTTTTGCTTGACCCAAGCCATACGTGCCTGAATTTCCATTTTGGCCATGCCCGGTAATTGTAAGCTAATAGAAAAGGTTTCGGCCATCGGAGCACCTAAGAAACTAATCATGCGCATACCCGAAGCAGACAAATCGGCTAAAATAGCCACCAAAGAGGTTTCTTTACCATCGCTGGTTTTATAAAACAAATTTACCGGTTCAATTAAATTACTAATGACCGGCATGCGGCGATGTTTTCTTTTTTCTTCAAAGTTTGGTTTGTTCATATTAATCCCTCGTAAAAAGTAAAGTTCCGTCTGATTTTTCTATATCGCTTTTTATAACCTTTCCTACAGTATAGCTTTTTTTGGTCTGAACCCAAAAATTATCTGAACTACGGCCTTTGTTTTCCGTTTCCATCAATACTTCTTTTACGGTGCCTACTTGCTGCTTATAAGCAGTTTCGGCCAAGCCTCTTACTTTATTTAACAAAATATCTAACCTTTGTTCCAATACTTTTTCAGTTAATAACGGCAATTGAGCCGCAGGTGTGCCTTGGCGCGGGGAGTATTTGAAACAATAAGCCGTCGCAAAACCGGCTTGTTCTACTAAGGAAAGAGTCTGCTGAAAATCTTGCTCCGTTTCCGTAGGAAACCCGACAATTAAATCGGTGCTGATAGAGAAGCCGAGTTTTTTCAAGGCGGCAATTTTTTCTAAATATAATTCCCGCGTATAACCGCGTTTCATTTCTTGCAAAACCTTGCTAGAGCCGCTTTGTGCCGGCAAATGAATGTGTCGTGCAATTTTGGGCTGTGCAGATACTGCTTGCAAAAAGGACGGGGTAATAAAAGCCGGATGAGGGCTGACAAAACGAACCCGTTGTACACCGGGGACTTCGGCTACTTTTAATAATAAATCGGCAAACGTATTTTCTTTTTCTTGCCATGCATTGACGGTCTGTCCCAGTAAGGTGATTTCAGGGTATCCCTGCGCTACTTTTTGTTCTACTTGTTTTAAGATGTGAGTTGCCGGTAAACACTCGATGGGTCCGCGTACCGTGGGTACAATACAATAGGTGCAGGCAAAGTTACAACCGCGCATAATGGTAACATATCCCGTAATACCACGCGCGGGAGTAGGCTCACCGGGAGCTAAGGTAAAGCCATGTTTATCGAGTAATTGAGAAAACTGATCTATTTCTCGTGCTCCGGAAACTAAATCTAAGAAAGGAAATATTTTCTTGAGTTGATTGCCCAAACGTTGCGCCGCACAACCGGCAAAAATAATACGTCTACCGGTTTTTTCTTCTTTCCAATGACGCAGACGGCCTAGAAAAGAAAGAGCGCGGTGCTCGGCATGGTCACGCACGGTACAAGTATTAATGAGTACAAGATCGGCGTTTTCCAGATGCTCTGTTTGTTGATAACCGCGGGCAAACAAATGAGAGGCCATTTCTTCCGAATCGGCCAAGTTCATTTGACAGCCATAAGTTTGGACAAAAAGTTTTTTCATGGCAATAAAAAGGCAGCGTAGTGACGCCGCCTTATGTAACAAGTGTTAGAACAATTGTTTCAATTGGTCAATCGCATTGGCGACCGGTTGTTTCAAATGCAGTTTAATGACGCGGCGTCCTTTGTTTTCCAGTGCCTGGAAATCTCCCAGCGCCTGTGCATTACACAATTGGCCGAAAGTATAATTCTGCCCGGGGATAGAGATGTCATTGACTGGATCAGCCGACAGGATTAAAAACACCCCATTGTTGCCGTCTCCCTTGTGCAGTTGGCCGCTAGAGTGCAAATAACGCGGACCAAATCCGAACAAAACAGCCCGTTTGGTACGTTGCAATATCTTATCGCGTAAACCTTCTAACGCTGCTTGGTTTTCCTCAGAGGGCCATAAATACGGCAAGATAGCGATATAATCATTGCTTTCCAAGAGTGAATAAAAATCTTGAGCCAAAGAACTGAGTTTGATTTCGTCTTTCAAATCTTTAGAAACCAAAAGCTCGGCGGTCACTTCTGCCGGGATATCTCCCTGAGCCAATTTGGCCAGAACATTTTTAGTCAAGGTTTTAGCTTCTTGTACATTGGGCTGGTCAAAAGGATCAATCGCTAAAATAGCACCGGCTGCGGCGGTGGCAATTTCCCACAATAAATACATGGCTCCCAGTTGGTATTTATCCTCTAAATGCAAGGTAAACATCGGAAATCCGCGTTCGGACAGTTCATTTGCAATATCATGTACTCGTTTATTATCATCAGTGTCCGTAGCTAAATACACAAAGAAACGATCTTCGCGGTAGTCAAAATTGCGGTGCAGAGTTTCTCCTACCACCGGCACGATTCCTTTGCTTTCTTTTCCGGTAGATTCTGCTACGAGTTGTTCTGCCCATAGACCGAAGGTGGCTATTTCTTTAGGTGCCAAAATAGTCATTTTGTCCTGTTGTGGTTGGCATAGCAGACACCCATATAAGCGCCTAAACGTAGCGCAGCATTTTCTTTTTCGTTCGCTTCCGGCCCGAAAGAAACGGCGGCTTGTTTAGCTAAGGAAAGTATTTTTTCCACGTCAATGCCCATCAGTGCGGCCGGCACAATACCGAAGAAAGACAAGGCGGAGAAACGGCCGCCGATATCGGACGGGTTGGTAAATACTTTGCGGAATTGATATTCCGCGGCTAATTTTTGCAACCCGGTATTAGCATCGGTAATAGCAATAAAGTTCTTGCCCGGCTCTTTGATTCCGGCTTGTTTTACCTCGTTATAAAAATAGGCAAATTGAGAGGAGGGTTCTACCGTTCCGCCGGATTTGCTGGCAAAGATAAATAAAGTTTCTGCCGGGTTAATTTTGCCGCGGGCAGCAGCTATCCAATCCGGATTGGTGGTATCTAACACCAACAACTCCGGCCAGCCGCCTTGTTTGCCAAAAACCGTGCGGAACACTTCCGGCGCCAAGCTGCTTCCACCCATTCCCATGACTACGCAATACTTATATTCTTGTTTAATTTCTTTGGCAAAAGCAACTACCTCTTCCAGGTGTTCCAACGTCCAGTCATATACCTTTTGCCACCCTAAAAATTTAGGAATAAATTCCATGTGTTCCGGGTCATGTTTCCACAAAGTGGGATCTTTGGCCCAGAACTTCTTATTAAAATTTAAGTTTTCTAATTTGATTAATCCTTCACGGGTAATTCCTTCAGCCAGGGGATTGAGCTTCATTTTTATCATGGTTTTTGTCCTTTCTACAAGTTTAAAAATTTTTCTCTAACGCTTCTATTTTTTCAAATCGTTTCTTATAATTTCCGGTATTAAAATATCGGGCATCTAAAAATTCTTTGACGAGCACCGGAGCAACTTCTTTGCCAATCACTAATGCTCCCAAACATAAAGCATTCATATTGTCATGTTCAACGCCCTGACGTGCAGAATAAGCATCGTGGCAGACGCAGGCATACACGTGCGGAATTTTGTTGGCCGCGATACACATACCGATTCCGCTTCCGCAAATGAGTATAGCTCGATCCGCTTGACCGCTGATAAGTAAGGAAGCCGCTTTTTGGGCGTAATCAGGGAAATCTACCCGCCGGCATACATGGGTACCGCAGTCAATGACGTCGTGTCCCAAAGCGGTGATGGTGTTTAATACCGTTTCTTTTAATTCAAATCCTGCATGGTCACAAGCAACAGCTACTCTCATATTATCTCCTAAAATGCTTGATCTACTAAATCACACACTACATGCCCAATAAAAATGTGACATTCTTGCACGTGAGGGGTGTTTTGGCACGCCACCACCAAAGGTAAATCCACTTTATTTTTGATAGAGCCCCCGTCTTTCCCTAATAGAGCGGCCGTAAAGCAACCGCGTTTCTTGGCCAGTTCCAATGCTAACTCTACGTTTTTACTGTTACCGGAGGTGGAGATCCCAATTACCACATCTCCCTGACGGGCAAAACCATCAATTTGCCGAGAGAACACTTGATCATATCCATAATCATTTCCGACGGCAGTAACCGTAGAAGTGTTTGTGTTTAGAGCCAAAGCCGGAAAAGAGCGACGTTCTTTTTTGAAGCGTCCTACAAATTCTGCCGCGATATGTTGGGCATCCCCGGCACTGCCACCGTTTCCCATTAAAATGACCTGATTACCGCGCTTAAAAGCGGCAATAATTTGCTGGGCCAACTGCTCGGCTTGTGAAGCTAAATGCTCTTTCACATAAGTTACAGCTTCAATTAATTCATCGGCTTGTTTTTCTAAAAACATATGCTCTCTCTCTCTTAAATTTTTTCTAGTACACTATCCTCTACCCATCCCTTAATTCCCTGGGAAAGGATAACTACTTCCTGCCATTTGTCTCGGCTATCTTGTAGCAGTACCAAATGGCCTTGAGCCACGTTAGCACTGGCCGGGAAACTGGTGCCCGGGCCACTGCGCAGTTCCGCAACCGGTGCGGCTACCACAGCCAGTGGGCGGGTTTCTAACTTAAAGCGACCTACATACCAACCGGTGCTTACCAACAGGCAAGCTAACAAAGTCCACACGGCCCATCCGGCCCGTCGTTTCCAACACCAAAACGCGGTTACCAGACAGAATGCCCAAATACACACAAAACACAAGCCCTTTAATTCCGACAATGTGAGGCTGAAAAAAGCCTTGTGCAATATAACAGGCATACCGGCCGGGACTAAACGCTCTCCGCTATGTTGCAGGGCTAGTTGCAAATTATGACGGATGTCCGCATCCCGCGGGGACAATCGAAAAGCTCTGTAATAATTCGCTACGGCTAACCCTTTGGTTCCCATTTTGAAATAACAATTTCCTATATTGTAGTAAAGAAAAGGGTCATTTGGGTAGGTACGTAGTAGTTCTTCATATTCGCCTAAGGCAGAAGCAAAGTGTCCCTGGCGATAAAAATCGTCTGCCTGTTGTAGGCTGGCTGCCTGCAAGGCGCTAGCATAGGTCAAAACGAAAAAGAGAAAAGCAAAAATATATTTCTTCATATGTGTTTTTCCTTATCCATAGCTTTCATGAGCTCTAAGGCTTGTTGTGCCAAATTTTGTGTGCTTTGGCCTTGTAGTGCGACCGGGGCAAATCGTACCACGTCTAATTGTTGCCACAGTGCCGCAAAACGTTGGATGAGCTCTTCGGAACACCCCTTTTGTTTGAGGGCTTTCTCGATATCACGTAAGGGCAGACTGGCAGTAGATATGTGGTAGGTAAGTTGCAGGTATAATGATAATGCATCTGCCACGGTTTCTTCTGTATAAGCCTTTTTTAAGTTATGGCGTGCTTTCGCCAAAGCGCGTTTGCTGGCAAGGGTGTTTTTATCTGCCAGTGCAAAACCGGCGGCCACTAATAATAAGGCCAAGAAAAGATAACATAACCACCATAAGTTAGCCACTTGCCGCAAGAAAGAATTTTGTTTTTCTGCCAAGGTGGATTTTAAGTAATGAATATCTTGTCCAAGCTCTTGAAACCCGTTTCCTAAATCGGTTTGAGAAGTAAAATCAAATCCTGTATCCGTTTTAGATGAAGGAGTGACTTCCAGTTCTAACGGTTGCGTGTTCAGCGTTAAGTATTGTTTTTTGGCAGGATCATAGTAGCTCCAAGACAAAGGAGGGATCAAGTAATTGCCGGAGGACAAAGGAACTAATACGGTCTTGAAAATTTTATAACTTTTTAAGGTCCCGTTAGAGGGTACAGCTCCGGAAGTGGTGACCACATCGTATGTTTTGAATCCGGCTATTTGGGGCAATTTCAAATCTTCTGTTGCCTTCAAATTGCCGTCTCCATTTACTTTTACCGTAAGGTTTACGGCATCGCCGGCTTCCACTTGGCTGCGGTCGATCTCGGCCGAGATATGATAACTGCTACCTACTGCGCCGTAGAAACTCTTAGGGCGGTCTTGGGACGGCACAGGACGAATCGTCAGAGAAATGGGGTTAGATTGTACCGTTTGCGGCTCTTGGGAAACGGAAGCAAACATACGGTCAAATAAGGAAAAATCCCGCCTAGATATGGGAATATAAGTAATAGAGGCCGGATTGATTTGAGCGGCCCCACTCATAACTCCGGTAGCGGCGTAGCGGATTTCAATGTAGTCATATAGTTTTCCACTAATGGTTTGCCGTCCTTCCGAGCGGCCCAACTCCTCTACAACTAGGTTATTTAGCGTCGGGGCTGTGTAAGGTGCATTGCCGGAAAAAGGGGCATTATAATAAAAACGGACCGCTAGGGTGAAAGTTTGGTTGGCATAGGGAGATGAATCGCTTACCGCGGCCAACATAAAATAATCTTGAGTCTGACGGCTGGCCCGTATGTACAAATCCCGTTCTAGGGGAGGTAAATCCGTAGGAACCGGCTGTGAGGTGACTGCTGGGCGTGCGGCAGGAGCCTGACGTGTTTGTGCTGTAGTCTGGGGTGCCGGGGTATTTTTCGTATTTGCCTTGGTAGGCGTACGATATACAGTCACTGTAATAGGATCTGTTTGATAGGTTTTATTACCGTAACGTAATGTAATAGGGCCTATTACTGCTTTTCCGGCAAAGCGCGGCAACATCACATACTCGAAGGTGCTAATGGCATGAAAATTATGAATTTGTTTGGAAGTGGAACGGGCATACACGTTAAACGCAGGCAGACTGGGCAACTGAGGAGCCACTAAATCTCCGGCAGATCCGTCCACGGTAACAGTTAAAATCAATTCGTCGTCTAGCGTAAGAGAGGTTTTGTTGACGGAGGCTGTCATGGAAATGCCGTTCGGATCAAAAGCCGCCCACGCCGCTAAGGCGCCCATCATCACACACACTAGACTTAGTATCCACCGTTTCATTACCAATCCTTCTCCACCATTTGTTCGGCGGCCCTGTCAGAGGGGTTGCCGTGTTTGAATTCTTTTTCTTTGGCCATTGACATCACGCGGTCAGCATCCTGTTTGCTCATTTGCCCGTCCTTGGGTTGACTTTCTTGGCTGGACTGCGGTTGTTGGCCTTGCTGATTTTGTTGGTCTTGCTGTTGCTGCTGATTATCCGAAGAATCATTATTATTTTGCTGATTCTGGTCGTTTTGATTCTGATTTTGTTGTTGTTCCTGTAATAATAATTGCAAATTGTGAATAGCTTCTTTATCCTGCGGATTTTTAACAATAGCCTCTTTGTAAGCCTCGATAGCTTTCTGTTTATCTCCCGCTTTATAATAAGCATTTCCTAAATTATACAGCGCATGTTGCGCATATTCGCCCGTTTGCTCGGATGCTTGTTTATATACTTCCTCAGCTTGTGTGTACTCATGCAGCCGGTAATAGGCGTTTCCGGCATTGAACAAGGCCCGCTGGTCTGTAGGATTATTCTTCAAAATATCATGATAGACATGCAGTGCCGAGCCGTATTTTTCATCTTGGTATAATTTACCGCCGCGGCGCAACTGCCCCTGTACTCCGGCTTGAAGGGAGATTGTCATCGTGATTAGTAAGAAAATAAACCCTAATTTTTTCATTCTTCTATTGTACCTTTTTTGTGTTAGCTTCGTTTACTTGGGCTTTGCGCTTAGGAACAAAAGGCAAGCACAAAGAGCCGGCCAAGCATAAAATGGCTAAGAATAACGGAATTTGATAACGGTTTTTATACCCTGCATGCGTAGAGGAAGCCGCACGACTTCTGTCAAGGTTATGCACCGCTTCTTCCACCCGGGCAGCCACTTGGGAAGGATTGGTGTATTTGATATACATACCCTGAGTCGCGGCGGCCAGCTCAGCCAGACTTTTCTCATCCAACTTGGTGATAACCGTTTTTCCGTCTTTATCTTTTTTATATTCCAATACTTTGCCGGAAACATCTATCTTTTGTGGAATTAACTCTCCATCCGGGGTTCCCATTCCGATGGCAATAATCCGAATTCCTTCTTTTTGGGCGATAGTTTGGGCTTCTTTGAGCTCTTCGGGGGTATGGTCTTCACCGTCCGTTAATAAAATGAGACCCTTTTGTCCCGGGTATTTGGACAACATGTGAGCCGCCAATTTGACAGGCGCCGCCAGCGAAGTGCCGGCAGAGGGTAACATGTCGGGTTGTAAGGAAGAAACAAAGTATTTTAATGCTTCATCATCGGTAGTAATGGGACATTGAATGAATGCTTGTGAGGTAAAAGCAATCAAACCAATGCGGTCATTGGGCAGATGAGAAATCAACATGCGTAACATGTTTTTGGCACTTGTCAAACGGTCCGGGTGCAAGTCTCGTGCACGCATAGAGGAAGACACATCTACCGCGATTACCGTTTGGGCAAAATTTCCTTCTGCTTGAATAACTTCTAATCCCCATTGCGGTTTAGCTAGGGCCGCAAATAAGAAAAATAGTCCCAGTACAAATAAAATGAGTTTTAGACGTTGCAAGCGGTTTCCGCCTCCGCTTAAACGGGCAAAAGCATCTGCCTTAAACAAAGCGTGGACAATGTGCTGTTTGCGTTTATTGCCTATCCAGTACACAAAGCCCAGTGCCCCTGCGGTCACCAAAAAGTATAGAAAGTAAATCGGTTGTTCAAATAATTCCATATCAAGGCACCTTAATAAAAATGAATTTTCCCAAAACTACGCCGGCTAGTAACAGACACAGGGCTAAGATTAACAGGGGACGATACGCGTCATTTTGGCTGATCGTGGCAGATTGTGTAAAATCTGTTTTTTCCAGTTCATTAATTTGCTCATATATTTCTTGCAGTTCGTGCTCGTTTTTGGCTCGGTAAAAAGAACCGCCGGTTTCTTTGGCAATGTTCATCAGAAGCCCTTCGTCAATTTCGTCGTCTAAACTGGAAAAGATAGAAGTGCCGGGAGGGCTGGCCGTGGCAATAGTATATACTTTAATTCCGTAAGCGGCCGCGGCTTTGGCAGCCAGTAAAGGGTCTAAGGTGCCGGCATTATTGGATCCGTCCGTTAAGAGCAAAATGATTTTACTTTTAGCAGTACTGTTTTTGAGGTGATTAGCCGCTACTCCCAGAGCGTCTCCGATTGCCGTTAAATTAGGGTCCACAATCCCCAAATATAAGGAGGCCACCAACTCCTGCAAAGCATCATGGTCTAAAGTGAGAGGTGCGGCCAAGGTGGCGTTTTTGGCAAATAAAGTCAAACCGATACGATCATTAAACCGTTTGGCGATAAATTGAATCGCGTTTTTTTGTGCGGCTACAAAACGGTTGGGGTAGAAATCATTGCGGTTCATACTGGCAGAAGCATCCAAAATCATCATGATATCAATCCCTTGCGTGGGGGGTAATTTGGACCTGCTGATAGTGACGGGGCGTGCTAAAGCAATGATGCACAGTACCAGTGCCAGCAGGATGCTAAACGGTACGGCCCAACGAGCCAGCAAAGTAGTTAGGGAAAAAGAGTCCGGTAAAATATCTGTCAACGGATAATTGAGCGGTTTGGTAAATCTATCAGGGATATATAAGTACACGGCCCATAAACCAATAGGCAACAGAAGCAATAGTAAATACCACGGATCCCGCCAGCCGATGATATTGGAGGCAAATTTTTCCAATATCATGCCTCCCAACAGTAATAAAGTCGTACATAAGAACACCCAGACCAGTATTTTCATCCAAACGGCTTGTTTCCAGAAAGCGGATAACAAAATAGACAATATCCATAGCCCTAGCGAGGCCAAAAATAAGTGAGCAAACATTATTTCACCTCCTGTGGGTTTTGGGGAATCGGAGTGGTCTTTTTGACAATACTCTGCAGGGAAAACACGTCATGGTGCATGGTCTCTGCGGAAGGCGTTACCTTAGCAAATTTGACCAAATCAGCTGAATTCAAATAACTGCGCAATAGTTGCAGTACGGGTTCCATTTCCGGCACGGTGCGCGCACGGCGTAACAATTCTGCGGAAGTATCCGAAGAAACATCCAGCCTAAAACGGCGCCAATAATACTCGCGCAGGATATTACCTAGTTCAATATAAAATAACTTGTACTCTGCTTGTTCCCAAATACCGCTCTGTAACAATAACTGTATTTTAGACAGAGCAATTACATCAGCCGGCCGGTTATCCGGTATTTCTTGTGCAAGAGGAGTCTGTTTGCGGGTGTCTTTCCAAAAGCGGCGTGCTACGTAAATAATCAAAATCAGCGTTAGCAGACACAATAGCCACCAGATCCAGTTAGTGGGAATGTAAGGGGGGCGTATATCTCGTAAAGTCTTGTCTTTGAAGTATTGTACCGGTTTTACGGTAATCATTTGCGGCTGGGTGGAAGTGGTAGCCAGTACTTGACCGTCTTTAGTGAGTAATTGAAAATTAACAGCCGTAAAAGTGGAAACCCCCAACGTGAAAGGCAAAACGGTTAAATCGTACGCTACGGTTCCCGGAGATAAAACTTCTTGTGTCTGGTTCGATAAGGTAAATCCTTCGGGGATAGAATCCGTTTCTACTTGTACGGTATAACCGGGAGTATGGGCCAGTTCGATATGCATGTCTATAGGCTGTGCAAAAAGGCCCTCCTGCGGAAGCTGTTGGGCAGTGATGTCTAAACTTTGTGCCCACATCAAGGCGGGGCTGAACAGAAATAACAAATAGAAAATAAATTTTTTCATCGGTGTATTTTCCTAGCACGTTGCTTAAAAAATGAAATGACCGGATCGGCCGCCGGCAAAGCAGGATCTACTGTGATAGTTTCTATCTTAAGCGGTTTGAATAAATCGTTTAGCAGGTGTTGATGAACATCTTGTGTCTTTGTCAGCACACGGTCAACCCCAGCATCTGCCAAAGAAACAAACTTACGTTTTCCCGTTTCCGGATCGCGCAACTCCACACAAGCATGAAGACGCGGAAGTTTCTTTTCCAGTTTATCCTCGATTAAAACAGGAATAAAATCAAATTTCTTGGCTGCCAATTGCAATGGCTTGCTATAAAGTTGCGGATCCTGCAAAAAATCTGAAATGAAGATAAGAATACCCTGGCGTTTTATGACTTTATTTAATGTTGTTAAGGCCAGTGCAATATCTGTACCGGTGCCGGTAGGTTCAAAGGCTACCAGTTCGCGAATTAGACGTAAGATGTGTTTTTTTCCTTTCTTGGGCGGTACAAAGAGTTCTATTTTGTCTGAAAATAGCAGTAATCCTACTTTGTCGCTGTTTTTTAAGGCCGAGAAAGCAAATAAGGCAGCCAGTTCGGCGGCAGTTTCTTGCTTGAATTTTTGACCGGAACCAAAATTCTGTGATGCAGATACATCGCAGGCAATGAGTAGAGTCAGCTCGCGCTCCTCATTGAATTTTTTAACAAAGGGCGTATTACTGCGCGCTGTAACGTTCCAATCGATAGAACGCACGTCATCACCGGGCGTATATTCCCGCACTTCCGCAAACTCAATACCCTGCCCTTTGAACGCGCTCAGATACTCTCCGGCAAAGGTTTCTTCTACCAATTTGCCGGTTTGTATTTCAATCTGCCGAACTTTTTTCAAAATGTCGGAGGTGTCCATGCGCATAGGTTGGCTCCGTGCGTAGATTAGGGTACGTCTACGGCTTCGAAAATTTGTTTGACAATTTGGTCAGAGGTAATGTTTTCGGCCTCCGCTTCATAGGTGAGCAATACACGGTGGCGCAACACATCTAGCCCAATAGCTTTAATATCTTCCGGCGTTACATAGCCGCGCCCGTTTAGGAAGGCATAGGCTTTAGCGGCTTGCGTTAAGAAAATCGTGGCACGCGGGCTGGCCCCGTAAGCAATAAACGAGGACAGCTTATCCAGTTTATAGTCTTTGGGACGGCGGGTAGCAAAAACTAAATCTACGACGTAGTTTTTGATTTTTTCATCTATATAAATCGTGTCTACCACGGCGCGTGCTTTCAAAATCATTTCCGGTGTAACAGAAGTGTTTAACGTAATGTTTTGATGGGAAGCCATACGTTCCAAAATCGTTTTTTCTTCCTCTTTGGTAGGATAGGTAATGAGCACCTTGAGCATAAAGCGGTCTACTTGCGCTTCCGGTAAAGGATAAGTACCTTCCTGTTCGACGGGGTTTTGGGTGGCCAGTACCATAAACGGTGCGGCTAATTTATAGGTTTGCTCCCCAATGGTTACTTGTCGTTCCTGCATGGCTTCTAACAAGGCACTTTGCACTTTAGCGGGGGAACGGTTGATTTCATCAGCCAGTACAAAGTTAGAGAAAATAGGGCCTCTCTTGGGGTAGAACATTCCGTCCTTTGGGTTAAA
Organism: Elusimicrobiaceae bacterium; assembly: GCA_017528825.1. Classification (NCBI taxonomy): domain Bacteria; kingdom Pseudomonadati; phylum Elusimicrobiota; class Elusimicrobia; order Elusimicrobiales; family Elusimicrobiaceae; species Elusimicrobiaceae bacterium. The sequence goes on from JAFXOI010000035.1 coordinate 96,920, forward strand.
AATCAAAGTACCGGTGATATCGGCCGGCAATAAATCAGGGGTAAACTGAATGCGTTGAAATTGTGCATGAATGGCGGAGGCGAGCGTTTTGACAGCTAAGGTCTTAGCTAAACCGGGTACGCCTTCAATTAAAATATGTCCGTCTGCCAGTAAAGCTACCAGCATTTTTTCTATTAATCCTTCTTGCCCGACGATAACTTTGCTGACTTCACGTTTCAAATCTTGCAAAAATAAACTTTCCGCTTGTACTTGTTGGTTGAGTGTGGTGATATCCATAACTCCTCCTTTGCCAATTTATTCTCTCTCTATTATAGCTAAAATAGAAAACCTTGCGTAAGGAAAATCTAATTAGAATGGGTTTAACGGCGGAGCAATTTCCAGCCCAGCCGGTGAAGACAGGTGAAAGTAGAAAAGAAAAATACACGCAAAGAGGATCCCGTCAAAGGCCACGCATTGTTGCCATACTTGCGTTGAATGCAAAAATAATAATGTTTGGATATAGTTTGCAGCAGAGCGTGAGTGGGAAGCGTATGTTCCGGCAAAAGCAAACCTTGTACTGTTATCTTGTGATGCTGTAAACGGTTTTTGCTTTCTTCTAGTTGCCACAAAAGTTCTTCTGTAGAAAGCGTATGCAACGGGGCTTGTGTCATCGCCTGGGAAAGTATTTCCACCCGCCCGCTTTTCTGTAAAGTTAAAAGTTGGTCAGCGGTTAATATATTTTTCCAAGGACCGTTTTGATTCCAAGCATCATATTCTCCCATATATTTGACAGGTATGCTGACAGCTGCGCAGGCCTGATATTTTTCCAGCAGAGAGATAAGGGGTTGAAAATAGTATTGATACCCGCCCGCCAGCACTAATAGAAGGGGTCTAGTTGGTAAAGGGTTTTTTAGGGAAGAAGAGGGTAAAAGCGTTTGGAATTGATGTTTTTGCAGGTATTGCAGTAGTTTTTCAAAAGACTTAGCGGAGAAATTATTCTCCGTGATAAGCAATACCGGCAACACGGGTCTTCTTGGTTTAACAAGAGGCCACAGATATAATAGTATCGCTAACGTGACAAAAATAAGTAAATAGAGCATTAGAACCGGCTTTTTCCGCGTGTGATTTGAATGTAGAAATCTCTCATGGTTTCTCCACCGCGCGGAAAAGTGCGTAAAATAGTTTTTTTACCAAGCCACGGCCAGGCATTGATACCCTGTTTGGTGCTGAAATCAAATTCATATCCGGCTTGAAAAATAAGCGGCCGTACGCGCTTATCAAATCCGCCCGAGCCGAACGGATAGCAGAAAGCACGACACGCAACACCTAGTTCTCGTTCGATTTTTTTCTTGCTTTCCTGCAGTTCTTTTAGAATTTCTTCATCAGATAACTGGCGTAAGCGTGCATGGGAGGCCGTATGAGAGCCAAATTCCACCAGTCCGCTTTGTTGCATTTGGCGGGCTTGATCCCACGTTATATAGAGAGGGTCTTTTCCAATTAAATCCGTGATAAGGAAAATAATGGCCGGAATGCGGTGCTTTTGTAACAACGGAAATAAATGGGTAAAATTATTAGCATATCCGTCATCAAAAGTAAACAATACAGGTTTTTGGGGCTTTGCCATTTTGCTGTGGCGGGCTTGGTCTATATCGCGCAAGGTGATAGGGGTAAATCCGTGTTGACGCAATTGTGCAATTTGTTCTTCAAATCGTTGGGGGGAAATGGTAAAAGCGGTTTGCCCGATATCAATGGGCTGCGGTGCAATGTGGTGATACATCAAGGTTAACAAGCCCGTACGGGGTAAACGCCAATACTGCCAACGGTAGCCCCAACGTATCGCTTGAATAATCAGAAATAGTCCTGTAAGTGCAAGTAGGATATACAGGAAAATCATTTAGACAGCCTCTTTTTTTGTTGTAAATGCCATAATTTAATGTATTTTACAAACACATAAAAGGAAGAAAAAGAAGCCCAAATAAAACCGCGCATTCCGTCAAGAAAACCCAATTTGAGCAAATATCGTTTGATAAATTCAAACGGAATAGTAATCAGCACAAACAGCAAATTAAATTTGCGGCCGTTTTTGTGCATTTGCTGGGCGGCTAAAGTGGTGTAACGGTTGAATTTACGAAAATAAAGGTCAATGGTCGGATAAGAGTAATGACAGATAGGAGCGTTTAATTTACCGATGGTACCGTCCACTTTTAGCCCTTCGTGTACAAGGCCACCCTCGTAATGGGCTTTATCGGTGCGAACTAAACGAATATGGCGTTCTTTATTGAGCCCGCTGTGATTCATTTTTTTGCCCAAAAAATAATTGGAAAAAGAAATATCAAATCCGGCATGGGAAGTATGGGCAATTGTTTTTTGGATTTGTTTTTTTAAGCTATCCGATAGGGTTTCATCGGCATCCAAGTTAAGTGCCCACGGGTAATGCACTTTGGAAAGGGCAAAGTTTTTTTGATTGGCAAATCCGTCAAAGGTACGGTGAAATACCTGGGCGCCCAGCCCTTTGGCTATTTGGGCCGTTTTATCTTTGGAGTGGGCATCCACTACAATAATCTCACTTACCAAATCCTTGGCACTTAAAATACATTTGGCAATTTTATTTTCTTCGTTTTTAGCAATAATAAATAAACTAATTCGCTCGGTCACGGCGGGCCTCCATGCTTAGAGTATTGTAGCATATATAAAGGACGATTGTTGTGTTTGTATTTCATACATGCTTTAGGTGTGCGCCTAGCGTATTTTCCCATGGCTTGTAATTTTCTACAATATATCTATGCACCGATATACACGTCGTTCTATGATTTGGCTATCCATGACAAACGGACTATTGTTGTTTGGCTATGGATTGTCGCTTCCTTTTTTTACGATTTACTTAATTAGCCAAAAAGGGCTTTCGGCCGCTATGGCCGGGCTGGTTATCGGTTTATCTGCTTTAAGCCGTAGCATTGCCAGTGCCTTGGCCGGGGAATTGTCGGATGTATTGGGGCGAAAATGTCTGATGCAATGGGGCATTACCTTAGAGGTGGCCGCCATGTTTGGCTTAGCTTTATGTATTGAATATCAAGCACAAACCGGTTGGCTACTATTGTGTTATCTGCTGACTACTTTTTTGGGCGCGGTTTTCCGTCCTGTTTCCAATGCATGGATTACGGATCATGCTTCTTCAAAACAACGAGTAGAAGCGTTTGGTATTATTCGGATCGGCCTAAATACGGGTTGGGCTTTGGGGCCTGCAGTGGGGGGATTTTTGGTGCGCTATTCGTATAGCATGGCCTTCTATTTAACGGCACTTGCCTATTGTTTTACAGTTCTGTGTTTGCAATTCATTATCCCGGAAGACCGGTTAAAAGCGCAAAAACGAGCGCGGCGGCCGCATATGGCGGCACTATTCACGGCTTTGCAAGATAGCCGCTTAGCCAAAATTTGTTTTTATGTATTTTTGATTACAGCCGTCAATGCCCAATTGGTGGTAGGATTATCGGTACATTGTAATCAATATTTGGGGATGCCGGAGTATTATATTGGTTGGTTTTTTACCATTAATGGCTTGGCGACAGTGCTACTGCAATATCCGGCCAGCCGCTGGATAAGCCGCTTTCGTTTATCTACGGGAATGCTAATCGGTTGCGGATTATATGCTTTGGGTTTTGGATCGGTGGGATTTTTTGCCAGTTTTATTCCGATTGCGTGCGGGGTGTTTTTGTCAGCTGCTGGGGAATTAATCGTCAGCCCGGGGGAGCAAACGATGGCTTCCAATATCGCCTCTGCACAGACCCGCGGACGATATTTAGGGCTTGTGATGGTATTTTATAATATGGGCTCATCGGCAGGATTTTTTGTGGCGGGGTGGCTGGGGCAATATGTAGCACCCTATTATTTGCCGGGGCCGTGGTTAATTGTGGGCGCGGTGGCATTGCTAGCCGGTATAGGTTTCTGGCGGTTGCGTTATAGTTTAACGGACCAACAGGACGGTAAATTTAATGTGCCGGTACCCGTGAAAAAAGACACCGTCACTTTGCACTAAAATCGCATTTTTTATATCATATATAAAACCAAGCATAAGGAGAAATTATGAGAGGAATTGTATTTGCCGTTGTGACGTTGATTGCCGCTTGTTTAATTGCCTACGGACTGGAATGGTTGGCCGGTATGTTGCCCGGCGGTTTGCATACCACGTTGGTGCGAGTATATTCTGTAGGAATTCATCCGCTTTCCTTGCATGTTAATATTTGTGGTATTTTGGGCCTGATTTTGGGCTATTTAATCGTTGTCAAATTTATTCGCAAATAATATGAAATTAGTGTTGGCTTCCCGTTCGCCCCGCCGGATAGAATTATTACGCCAGCTGGGTAAGAAATTTGTTATCTCTCCATCAGAAAAGGCAGAAGTAACTCGCTATAAACGGCCGCACTTGCAGGTGCTTGACTTGTCTGCTCAAAAGGCACTGACAGTGGCTCAAAAATATCCGCAAGCCTTAGTGATTGGAGCCGATACTTTGGTGTATTGCGGCGGAGAGGTAATCGGAAAGCCGAAAGATGAGAAAGACGCTTTACGCATTTTGCGTAAATTGAACGGAACGTGGCAAAGTGTTTATACCGGTGTTACTTTGGTTCACTTGGCCTTGGGAAAATGTGTGCGCGGTGTAGCTAAAACCCGTTGTAAAGCGCGCAAATTACCGTTAGCACAATTGCAAAAATTGGCTGGAAAACATTTGGATAAGGCCGGCGGTTATGCGGTGCAAGACGAAGATGATTTATTTATTGAGAAAATACAGGGAAGCCGCAGCAATGTGGTGGGATTTCCGGTAGAATTATTTACAGAAATGATGAAGGAGTTTGAAAAATGACACAAACAGATTTACTAATTATTGGCGCAGGTCCTGCAGGTTGCAGTGCTGCCATTTATGGTGTAAGAGCCGGACTGAAAACTATCATTGCCGGCGGAGCAATGCCCGGTGGACAACTGTTGCAAACTAATGATATTGAAAATTATGCCGGATTTATTAATCCCGTAGGCGGCTTTGAACTGATGGACCAAATGCACAAACAATGTAAGCGGCTGGGAGTGCAAATTACTACCGATGAAATTGTAAAAATTGAAGGGGAAAAAACACCTTTTTTAGTGACTGCCAGTAGCGGGGAACAATATCAGACTACCGCTATTGTTATTGCCACAGGTGCGGCCGCACGGTGGCTGGGCGTTAAAGGAGAAGATAAATTGCGCGGTCACGGTGTGTCGGCTTGTGCCACGTGTGATGGATTTTTCTTCAAAGGCAAAGAGGTGGTTGTGGTAGGCGGAGGTAATACTGCTTTTGAAGATGCTCTGTTTTTATCTCAATTCTGCCCCAAAGTAACACTGGTGCACCGCCGGGAAGGGTTTCGCGCGGATGCCGTAACCGTAGAAAAAGTAAAACAAACGCCTCATATTTCGATGCAACTAAATTGCGTGGTGGAAGAAGTGCTGGGAGATGATACGGTTACCGGAGCCTTGCTGAAAAATCTAAAAACAAATGAGACGATACAGTTGCCTTGCCAAGGAATTTTTGTGGCGGTGGGAGCCGTGCCGCAAACCGGTTGGCTCAAGAATTCTTCCGTGGCCCTGACTCCGTCCGGCCTAGTGGCCGTAGATGAAAAACAGCGCACGAATATAGAAGGTATTTTTGCCGCCGGAGACTGCACGGAAAGTGAATTTAGACAGGCCAGTGTCGCGGCAGGAAGCGGGGCAAAGGCCGGTATCAGTGCGGCTGCCTTTGTCAATTTGCACCGTTAATGTTTCAAATACGAAATTTTTTCTGCGCAAAATTTAAGGATTTACTCGATGGCTTATTGTAACAGCTGGTGTCGTTCGGAAGCAGATCAAAAATACCACGATACGGAATGGGGCGTCCCCTTGCATGACGACCGTAAGCAGTTTGAGTTTCTTATGTTAGAAGTCATGCAGTGCGGATTGTCTTGGCGGCTTATTCTCAAAAAACGCGCGGTTTTTCAACGGTGTTTTGATAAATTTAATTATGAAAAAATTTCTCGGTATACGGGTGTAAATATCAAGAAAATTTTGAATGCCCCGGGCATGATTAAATCCGAACGAAAAATTAAAGCAATTATCCAAAATGCCAACGCATTCCTGAAAATCAGAAAAGAATTTGGTTCTTTTAGTGCATTTTTGTGGGATTTCTGTGGGGGAAAAACAATTGTTTATTCCGGTCATGCTACAGGAAAAGTTCCGGCGGCAAATGGTTTGTCGGCTCGCTTAAGCTATGAACTAAAGAAACGTGGTTTTGCCTTTCTTGGACCGGTAACCGTCTATTCACATTTACAATCCTGTGGAATCATCAACGATCATAGTAAGACTTGTCCTTTATTTGCTCAGATCAATAAGCATTATCCCATTGTTAAATGCTCCCGCGACCAAGAAATTTAAGCAGGATAGAGCTATAACTTTTTAGTTGAAATCAGTCACGTTTTACGTCAAAAATAGTACAATACGGTATCTGCTGGTAGGAGGCATATGATATGGCACATATTCGGTATGGAAAAAATGGGCTCGAATTAGATATTAGTCCTATTTCTCGTTGGTATGAGCAGGAGAACGAAGAGCCGTGTATGGAGTATGAAATCGGCTTATACTATAATGATGTTCCCTTGTTTTCCGATGCGTTCGCAGAAAAAATAGTGGCCCTAAAAGATGCACAAGCCTCTTATTTATCCACCTTTATTTTGCAGGTACTTTCACGGGGAGAGATGGACAATTGGATTATGTTAGAGCCCAAAGTATCTGTGTTTTTTACGCCTAAAGTATCGGTGGGATGTGCGTGCCGCGGGGAAATGCCGGGGCAGACACCGTTTTACATGGAAATTAAATTGGACCAAAACATTTTGGCTGATAAACCTTACACCGAGTATTCCGATACAGGACTTGTGCTCAAATTAGAAGCCTCCCGCGAGCAATGGGGAGAGTTCGCCCGTCAATTAGAGCAAGAAGAAGCAGATTTTGAAGACTAGTTACTTGTCGTCCTCGAAGCCCTTTGGGTTAGGGATCAAGTGCTTTGACATTTCTTTGAAAGTTTTTAACAACAATCCTTTGGAAGGGGCCGCGCGCGGAGCTTTTTCCGGATGGGCAATAGGCAGCTCAGTTCGTTTGTCTAGTGATATCCGTTGACTGGCGTAAACGCTTTGCCGGCCGCTCATTAAAAAGCTAACCACACAAGCTACAGCCGCATAGGGTGCAATTTCCGCCCCAAAAAGTTCAATAGCCATAATACTGGCAGACAGAGGCGTATTGGCCGCACCGGCCAGCACGGCCACTAAACCTAAGGCCGCCATGGTGGCTGTATCGGTGCCTAACCAAGAGGCCAGCAAAGCTCCTGCCTGGGCGCCAATGAAAAATATCGGGGTGATGATTCCGCCTACCCCTCCGGCCGCAAAAGTGATACCGGTCGTGAGTGATTTGAGGAAAAATCCAAACGGATTTTCTAAAGCACCACCTGATAGAATTTGATTAAATCCATCTACTCCCAGCCCTAAGTAAGAAGGAGAAATCCACAGCCCGATAAGTATGAGTAGAATCCCTCCTATAAAACTACGCCAAAACGGAGAGGTTTTTAGAGCAATAAAGCGGAAAAGAACCTTGGTAAATTTTAAGGTTTCGGCTAAAATGATGGAAACAAGTCCGAAAAATAAGCCTGCCACTATCACCTTTAGGAAAAATTTCTCTGCTAATATCGGAGAGAAATTCATGGGATGATAGATATAGCTCACCCCCAAATAGGTGGTAACTTGGAAGGCGGTAATTCCGGCGATAAAGGCAGGGAACATTACCTCATAGAAAATGTGCCCTACAAAGAGTACTTCCAATCCAAATAAAGCTCCCGATATGGGTACTCCAAACACCCCGGCAAAGCCGGCACTTACCCCGCAAATCATTAGTTTGCGTCGGTCTTCTAAATTTAAGCGAAATAAACGGGCCATGGCAGCTGCCACTCCGGCCCCGCCGTCGGCACACGGAGCTTCTTTTCCGGCAGATCCGCCTATAGCCATAGTGAATATGGAGAGAAACAGAGATTTCAAAGCGGAAATCACACTGATTCCGCGGTAAGAATTAATTTTATCAATCACATCATCTGTAGAATAATCTACATCATGAGGTGCAGTTCGCCGCGATAATAAGTAGACGATATAAAGTCCAAACGGAAGTGCTAGATAGTAAAGAGGGAATTGTCCCGTATAGTGTAGGCTTTTATCTAAGGCTTTTAGAAATAAGGCATCCATCACGCCTACCAATATACCCACTAGTAAAGCCAGAGCAAACCATTTCATTAAATTAACAAAACTATTTTGCTGTATATGTAACATAGTTATATTGTAATAAATATCCCGCTCTTTGCGTAGCGCTATATGAGGTTATTTCTTAGAGAGAAAAAAATGCTATAGTATATAATATATTCGTATTTTGACGATTTGAGAGGAGTTTTTATGGATGTATTTATTTCTTCTGTTGTTACCTTGGCTTTAATTATGGATCCGTTTGGGAATATCCCCTTGTTTATTTCCGCCTTGAAAAAAGTATCTCCGGAGCGACGTAAAGTGGTGCTCATTCGGGAGTTATTAATTGCGCTACTGATCATGTTAGTATTTCTTTTCTTAGGGGAATGGTTTATGCGCGCATTTGGTGTGCATTCTTTTTCCATGAGTATTGCCGGCGGTATAATTTTGTTTATCATTTCGGCCAAATTGGTGTTTGGCAATGATACAGAGCCCACCTCCGATCCTAAAGAGGAAGAACCTTTTGTAGTACCATTGGCTATTCCGCTGGTTGCCGGTCCGGCTGTGCTGTCTATGATCATGATTTTATCTGCGCAACAAGCCGATAAGCTGATGACGTTAGGAGCTATCTTGGTGGCGTCTATATTTAATTCTGCGGTGCTCATGATGTCTTTTCCCATCAGCAATTTGCTGGGAAAACGCGGCTTAGTAGCCATAGAGCGTCTGTCCGGTATGATCTTGGTGTTGATGTCAGTCAACATGGTGATGGGAGGAATCTCTGAGTTTATTCAGGGTGGACTGGGCAAATGAAAAAAGGCTTATTGCTGTTAATAATCAGTTTGTTGTTGGGCGTGACAGTATCGGCTGCGGAAAAAGTAAATTTTGCGGTATTTGTTAGCCCTACCTGCATTCATTGTAAACATTTTGAGAATGAGTATTTACCGGTACTGCAAGAAAAATACAAAGACACGGTAAACTTTCAAATTTACGACATATCTAAAGACGGAAATAATTTAATCTTGCAGGAAACCGCTAAGGCTTTTGGGCAAAGGCCGGCGTATCCGACTGCTATTGTAGGAAATACGTATATGGTGGGGTATCCGCATGAAATCAAAACTTACGCGGAAAGCGCTATTGAAAAAGCTCGTTTATTAGGTGAAAAAACTCAAATCGCGGCTGCTAGACAAGATACGCAAGTGGCTTTTTCCAAAATTACTTTTTGGGCTATTATCGGAGCGGGATTGGTGGATGGTATCAATCCGTGTGCCTTTGCGGTAATTGTGTTTTTTGTATCCTTCCTGACCGTTTATAAATATACCCGCAAAGAAATTTTGGTAGTGGGAAGTGCGTATTGCGTTGCTGTATTTATTGCCTATGTGTTAATTGGGCTGGGGCTTTTCCAATTTCTGTATGCGATGAAAAGTTTTTATTGGGTCATTAAGAGTTTTTACTGGATAACGGCTTTACTGTGTTTACTGTTCTTTGCCTTGGCTGTTTATGATTTTATTATTTATAAAAAGACCGGAAAGGCTGAAAAAACAATTTTACAGTTACCGCATGGTCTAAAGGTGCTCAGTCATAAAATTATGCACTTTTTCTTACGAGACAAACACGATAGTGTGTGGCGGTTGGCTTTGGCGGCCTTGGCGGTGGGATTTGGCGTTTCTTTGGTAGAGGCCGTTTGTACGGGGCAAGTGTATTTGCCGACAGTTGTACTAATCATGCAAGATCCGACTTTTCGTTTAAAAGCAATTGTTTATTTGGTACTATATAATGTCATGTTTATCATGCCGTTGATAGCGGTATTTGCTTTAGCATTGGCAGGTTATGAATCAAAGACGTTCAATGAATTCTTGAAAAAACACTTGGGAGCCACTAAACTATTATTATGCTTAGTGTTTTTGGGATTGTTCGTTTTGTTAATTAGTAATTTGTAACATTTAATTCTTGTAAGGAGAAAGTATATGAAAAACTTAAATAACCTAGGCATTTCACGTACTGCTCTTATTGTTATTATTGTTTTGGTTGCCATTGTGATAGGAGTAGTGGTGTTTGGGCAGTTTGTGGAACAATCTCGTGCAACAGAGGCGGAAAATATCATCAATTTGGCCGCTGCTTCCCAAGGAAGACAATTGATGAATAAAGGCCGTTATGCAACGACATGGAAAGCGTTGGATATTGCTCCTATAGCACCGCATTTGGCTAAAGTGGGGGAATATATTAACCAAGAGGGTACCGTGTATTTAACCCAAGGCGGTGGTTTTACAAAGCCCAATAGCGGTTTTAAGATGTATTTTGAGGAAGTGCGCGGAAAAATGTATTTAGTTGCTCAGCGTATCAATTGGCGTTATGATTATACGTTAGTTCGTCCATTAGGGGAAAAAACTACTTATTGCGTGCCGTCACAGGGGCCAAAGTCTCCGGCCGATAAATCCTTCTGCAGAGAATTTATGGGACTGGACGCTAATAAAGAATTACCGCAGGATCCGCGTACTATAGAAGAAGAATACAGTCCGTATTGGTAAAAATATACCCGCGGTAAAAGCCGCGGGTTTTTAGGGGGGAAAAATAAATGAAAAGTAGTCAGTCTGGCAGTGCAATCCTCACATGGAGTGTACTAAGTTTTGTGGGGATTATGTTGGTAGTTGGTGGATATGGGTTGTATCAAAAACAGATAGAGAAAACTAGCGCTTTATCTATGCAGGCGATGCTGGTCAATGTCGTAATCGCACAAGACTTGTATGACGCCAAACATCATCGTTTCTCTAATCAGTGGAGCAATATCGTGGGGGATGTGGCTCGTCCTGCTATGCTGGAGGTACAGATGCAAGCCAACCCGCAACAACCGGCAGAGTATTTTATCGGGTTTGGGAAAAATGCCATTACAAAACGCAACGGATATGAAGTTTCTTTATCCGTAGCGGCAGACGGCCAAAGCGGAACGGTAACGGCGCGTCGAGTGGGTAGTTGGCTGTTTTCCTATCAGTTGCAACGTGTTTTGCCGGATGGAAAAACGCAATGTAATGGGAAAGGGCTGGCTAAATTTGTTTGTCATGATTTTGAACAGACGAGCCGTGATTTGGAAGTAGAAAATTTAGTTCCTGTTTCCGATCCTTCTGCTCTTAACACTGAAAAGTCGCAAAATTGATTTAGGTACGCTTACGCTAAAAAACCCCGCAAAATAGCGGGGTTTTTAGTTTATAAATCTATGCCTTTCGAATCTCGAAACGAAGTAGGTTTTTTTACACAAAAAAATACGGAAGGGGAGGGAAACTTACTTTCGTCTAATTGTACCCAGTTTTGTACCCAGTTCTAACAGCATCCATTGGGGCGTTTTTTACCCTCCACATCATAAGGTTTTCGCATAAAGTATTCTTCTTTTTTCCCTTTATTCCACGCACCTACGGGTCGCAAATACCCCACCACACGGCTGTACACTTCACACTTGGACCCGTGCACGTCTTTCATTTGTTCTTTAAGATTTGCAATTTGTTTTTCCAGTTCTTCTTTAGTAGCCATAACGCACTCCTTTTAATAATAAAAATAAATTTGTTTGCCCAATAATAGGGGCACTTTTTACAGTTCACTTGGCAAAGCGGTT
>JAFXOI010000036.1 GCA_017528825.1 Elusimicrobiaceae bacterium
ATTTTTTATCTTTTAGGTAAATATTATCATCATAGGTTACTTCTTCCGTTGCAAACCAACGCACCGGCTGCCCGGCCCATAGTGCCGGACATAATAACCCTACCAATAAACATATATACCTAAAATAGTTCATAGATTAGCGTGGTGCAGAAGGACTTAGTATTTCTTTGGTTTCCCGTACGTTTTGGATGGCCTGTTGATGAGTAGTTTTGAATTGAAACAAAGCATCCTCAGCAATAAATTTATGATCAAGCGGTTCACGTTCTACCCCAATCAATTTTTCTGCCCGATCCACCGTTTCCAATTTTTCGGCGCGTGCGGCGGTGTCCGTATCCTCTTGGGGAGCATTTAGCAGTTTTTCAGCGCGAGCTACTTGTTCGTCATCCGCATCTATAGTATCCACCGAACTGTTCACCATAGCGTCCCGTGTACTTGGTGCTTGTGGAGAGGTCGTTTTGGTGAGTGAATTAGTTTGGTCAGCCCCTGTAGCATCAGTTGATTGGGGAGCTGTAACATTCGGTGCGGATGCAGGTTTAGACAAGTGTGTCTGATAAATATATACGGTCGCCCCCAACAGGAGAAATAGCATGAGAGTTGTTGTAAATTGTTTCATATAAAATCCTTCTTATTTTTTGCGCCACACCATTTTATTGACTACTCCGGTGTAACTTTGAATCAGTTTGACCACTTTGTCAGATACGTTCTCTTCTACGTAATCAGGCACCGGCACGCCATCTTGTGCCTGCTGACGCATCATCACCGCCAGCTCTACTGCCTGCAACAAAGAAGTATGGTCTATGCCAGCCAGCACGAAACATCCTTTTTCCAAGGCTTCGGGCCTCTCGGTAGAAGTGCGGATACAAATGGCCGGAAAGGGTTTGCCGATAGAGATATAAAAGCTGCTCTCCTCCGGCAAAGTACCGCTATCGGACACCACCGCAAAGGCATTAATTTGCAAGCAATTATAATCGTGAAATCCCAGCGGCTCATGGGCAATAACGCGCTTGTCTAAAGCAAATCCGCTTTCTTGCAAGCGTTTTTTACTGCGCGGATGACACGAATAAAGCACCGGCATATCATATTTTTCAGCCAGTTGATTAATCGCGGTAAAAAGCGACTTGAAATTGGCTTGATTATCTAGGTTTTCTTCTCGGTGAGCAGAGAGTAAAATGTAGCGGCCTTTTTGCAACCCTAGACGTTGCAAAATATCACTTTTCTCAATAAACGGTAAATTGGCCCGCAAGACCTCTGCCATTGGGCTGCCCGTTACATAGGTGCGTTCTTTGGGTAGGCCATTTTCTATCAAATAACGCCGCGCATGCTCACTATAGCACAAATTGACATCACTGATAATATCCACCAAACGTCTATTGGTTTCTTCCGGCAGGCACTCATCTTTACAGCGGTTACCGGCTTCCATATGAAAAATAGGAATATGCAAGCGTTTGGCCCCAATCACCGACAGACAACTGTTTGTATCTCCCAGCACCAGCACCGCATCCGGACGGGTTTGCTCCATCAGCTCATAGGACTTGGCAATAATATTGCCCATGGTTTGGCCTAAATTTTGGCCCACCGCTTCCAAGTAGACTTCCGGCTCCTGTAGTTGTAAATCTTTAAAGAAGATACCGTTTAAATTATAATCATAGTTTTGCCCGGTATGCGCTAGTAACACATCAAAATAGTGGCGGCATTTTTTAATTACTTCCGACAAGCGGATAATTTCCGGCCGGGTACCGACTATGATTAATAATTTCAATTTTCCATTATTTTTGAAATGTACCATATGGCTCCTTATCGCGGATAAACGCGGTTCAAAATCACTTCTCCTGCCTCTACTTTTAGACCGGCCGGTAAACGATTTTCTGCTTTTACCACCGCACCGGCGCACAGATGTACGCCCTCTTCTATTATACAATCATGATCTACAATGGCCCCGCAATTAATAATACATCCGCTACTCACATAACAGTCGGTATTAACTACTGCCAGTGGCAACACTACTACACCGGCTTCTAGTTTTACCGTCGGGCTTACATAAGCCGTAGGATGAATAAAAACCGGAATTTCAAGCCCTTGATTTTGCAGGGTATGCAACCATTTCAGACGTACTTCATTGTTGCCAAATGCCGGATAAAAAGCGGTATTTGGGCCTATAAATTTGACATAGTCCGCACAAACACCGGCGGTATGCGCGGCATTTGGGTTGTCATCTAAAAAAATGACTTTTTCATAAGCGCGGGTTTGGCGGACCAAATCGGCCAATGTTTTGGCATAGCCGCCGGCCCCGATTAAAACTAATGTGTTCATGCTTTCACCTGCTCGGCAAAGGTATCGGGCTGTTGTGGGTTAAATGTTTCACTGGCCCACATCAGCGTAATTAAATTTTCGGTTTGGCTGACATTGATAATATTATGCGTATAACCGGGCAACATATGCACCGCTTGGGGTGCGTCCCCAGATACCTCAAATGTCCACACTTCATTCGTATCCAGTTTGCGTTGTTCAATACGTGCTTTGCCCGATACTACGATAAAAAACTCCCATTTACTGTTATGCCAATGGTTGCCTTTGGTAATGCCGGGTTTGGATATATTGACCGAAAATTGCCCCCCACCTATTGTTTTGAGTAGCTCGGTAAAGCTCCCCCGCTCATCTGTATGGGGCGTGAGCGGCACGACCACTTTCTCTTGCGGTAAATACGAAACATACGTGGCATATAATTTCTGTGCCAAAGAGCCGGACGGAATATTTGGCACCAGCAAGCTCTGCGCTTGTGCGGCAAAGCTATGTAATAAATCTACCACTTCCCCTAACGTCGTATGATGCGTAACAGGCACATAACAATAGGGCCCGGTTTGACTCGCCACCGGCTCTAAACTGTCATAGGTGCAACGGTGCGGTTTGCCTTGCAAAGCGGCATACATTTCCGTCAACAAATCATCAATATACAACAGTTCCAAAGCGGTGCTCCGGTCATTGACTTGTATGGGCAGTCCGCGCGCGATATTGTAACAAAACGTTGCCACGGCGGAATTGTAATTAGGGCGGCACCATTTACCAAATAAATTGGCAAAGCGGTACACATATACGCTCGCCCCGGTTTGACGGGCATAAGTAAAAAAGAGTTCTTCCCCCGCCAGCTTGGACTTGCCATATTCAGAATCGGCATATCGTCCTTGCAAAGAGGCCTGTATGGAAGAGGCCAGCATCACCGGGCAAGTATTATGATATTTTTGCAGCGTGCTGAGTAAAGTAGAGGTAAAGCCAAAATTGCCTTTCATATAGTCAGCCGAATCGGTAGGGCGGTTGACGCCGGCTAAATGAAATACAAAATCTGCCTGCTGGCAAAATACTTCTAATTGAGCAGACGGAGTATCCAAATCAAATGTAAAAATTTGGTCTATTTGCACGGGAACAGTACGATTTTTACCTGCTTGAATAGCCCGCAAATTAGCTACCAAGTTCCTCCCGACAAAACCATTTGCTCCCGTGATTAAGATTTTCATGCGTTTTGTACCTGTTTTAATTCTTGTTGGACATAGTCGGTCGTGAGCAGCTTTTGCACCGTGCCGGCTACATCTAAACGATTCGTGTTATGAGACGTATAGGCTTCATCCGCCATGGTTTTGACTTGGCCTTGCACCACAAATTTATCATAATTTAAATCGCGGCTATCGGTGGCCACGCGGAAGTATTGCCCCATATCTTCACTGCGCAAGCGTTCTTCGCGCGTCATTAACGTTTCAAATAATTTTTCCCCATGACGTGTGCCAATAATGTGTGTGCCGGTGTCGCCAAAGAGTTGTTGTACCGCTTTGGCCAGGTCCGCTATCGTAGAAGCATCTGCCTTTTGAATAAATAAATCGCCGGGGTTGGCATGCTCAAAAGCAAATTCTACCAGTTTGACCGCTTCATCCAAATTCATCAAAAACCGCGTCATATTCGGATCCGTAATAGTAATGGGTTGCCCGGCTTTGATTTGGTCTATGAACAAGGGAATCACACTGCCGCGGCTACACATCACATTGCCATAACGGGTGCAACAAATGGTGGTATGGCCTTGTTCTGCCGCTACGCGGGCATTGGCATACACCACCCGCTCCATCATGGCTTTGGAAATGCCCATGGCGTTAATCGGATAGGCGGCTTTATCGGTAGAAAGGCAGACCACCCGTTTTACTTTGGCCTCAATGGCGGCATGCAACATATTATCCGTACCCATGACATTGGTGCGCACTGCTTCCATTGGGAAAAATTCACACGATGGCACCTGCTTTAAGGCGGCGGCATGAAACACATAATCTACGCCTTGCATGGCGTCTTTAATCGCTTGGGCGTTACGCACGTCCCCCAAATAAAATTTGACCTTTTTGGCATGGTCGGGAAAACGTACCTGCAAGTCATGGCGCATATCATCTTGCTTTTTCTCATCCCGTGAGAAAATGCGTATTTGACCAATATCACTGGTCAAAAAATGTTTCAAAACGGTATTTCCGAAGGAGCCGGTTCCTCCGGTAATCATTAAAATGGCATTGGCAAATGAAGACATAAAAACTCCTTAGGACGTTAAAGTCCCTTTATAAATTATAGCTTTTTAGGAGGTAGTTTGGAGGATTTATCACCATGAATCTTAATGCTTATTTCATGATTATTCACCAATAATACATCGAGACAGTAATTTACTTTTACTTGTAAGGTATTGCACCACTAAACATATTCCAACAACAATTAAAGTCTCTATAATATTAAAAAGTAAATTGGGAGACACTTCTTTGGTAGCATACGGCAATATATAAACAATCTGGTAGGTAGACAAAACATAAATAGCCAGAGAATGTTTTCCACAATAAGAAAGAAACGCAACAGGTAAGCGAGTCAATCGTTTGTGTATTTGTAATATTTTGATACTTATATTACAAATGTATAATATACTAACAGATCCCAATGCGGCTGAAATATATCGGAAAAAATCTATCAGAATTTGTTCATAAAAATGCGGAAACCCTGTAAAAATAACACTAAAACCAGAAGTGTAAATATACATTTCTTTGTGAAATAAAGCTAGAGAAACTATCCATAAAATACAAGAAATGATTCCTTTTTCATGGGTTAACCCTACCTTTTTTTGGTATTTAGCCACATAAAATCCACTCACAAAACACGTAAACATAAATTTATGAGCATTCCACCATAATATATCCGGCGTACACCCAAAAACGACAAGAAGTCCTACGTATATCCCCCATTTGAGCCAGCTATTTTTGATTTGCTCGCAAACCGATACCAACGTACTACAAATAAGAATAGCCCACAAAAACCAAAAAGTTGTTAGCACTTGATATATAGTTTGATAAAGGCTCCAACAGGTGTGCTGCTGATAATTATCCCATCCCAACCCTATCACACTCCACAACAAAATAGGAGGTAATAATTTAAGCCAACGTCTTTTAATATACACCAGATATGAATATTTTGTTAAACTAAAATAACACAGGTAACCCGCAATTCCCATAAATAGAGGCATATGTACACTATAAATCAATCGCATGAGAGGATGTTCCCAATATAATTCCGATTGCAAAAAAATATTTCCACTCCCATATTGTATAGTATGCCCAAAAACCACACAAAGAATAAGAATTCCTTTTAGCACATCTAAAAACTGGTTTCTGTTAGTTGACATGAATGCCTCTTTGTAACGCTATGGTATTTGCACGATTTTGGATAATAATATACGGAATTAAAATCAATGCATTAGCCAATACCACTAGTATCCAGCTATGCCAATAGTAAATACCTACATGAATCATCATAATTTTTATGATTATTCCCCCCCCATAACAAGCTGCCTGCAAACGCATACGCCCCAAACCATTGGTAATCACAGAAACTACATTTTGAAACAACATACTGACGCCAAAAACAGCAAAAACAAATGCATATCCATAATGCACCGATATGGCCTTTTTCCCTAACCAAATATTTAAGATAAAAGGCAAAAAGGGGATTATAAGAATTTCCAGCAAACCAAACAATGCCGCTAGTTTTAATAAACGCTTGTTTAGTTTTATTAACCATGTATAATCTTGTTCGGAGGCAGCCTTAGTAACAACAGACCAAATAGGAGTAAGAATTAAGGCAAATAAGACACTAACCAGAGAAAATATACGGTTGTAAATTTGATAATCCACTACATCCGCAGCACCGGTGTATTGAGTAATAAAAAACTCATTCGTATTTGCAATACACATATATAAAATTTGGCACAGAAAGAAAATGCCACCTAAAGACAGAATAGATTTTGCAGCATTCCAGGACACGCATTTCCATTGAGGAATACAATTCTTTAGTGAAGAGGAAAAAATGATAATTGTAGCTACCAACAAAGGCAAATTTAAACAAATTCCATAGGATATAGATAACACCAATAAATTATGAGACAACGTCTTGATCGGAGCCAACAACACAACTCCTAACAGTAAACTATTGGTCATCAATCCCAACACACTATTTAAGGCTGATTTTTGCATAGCATAAATTACAGAAGAAATAATCCGCAGAAAGAAAAAGCACATAACACCTAAAAAAGTGTAACGTACCACCTGTACTAACAAAACCGAAGAAATAATATCTTCCGAAATATTAAAAATTTGATTCCAAGGGATCCAACCGATCCCAAAATATCCAATTATTGCCAATAAAAGTACCACCATCCCTAAGGCAAGGTATGCGGAAGAAATATATTTTTGAGCCGCTTTCCAATCATTTTTAGCCAAAGCTGCCGCCAGATGATTACGCAGGCCATTGCCAATCCCTAAATCAAAATTCAGTATCCATATTAATATGGAAATTAATGTAAACCATACCCCTAAAATTTGCTGATTGTCTAAGTAACGCATATAGGCGGGCATGGTAAAGAAAGACACCAGTAAAGCTAGACCATTTACTAAAAATGCACCACTGGCATTTGTATAAATGATTTTATCTTTACCGGAGAAAGTTCTCCATTTATTCAATAACCCGGTTCCGCCAGGTAATTTATTAATTAGTTTTCTCATGCGTGAAATATTCTAACAATTGTTTTAAATCTTGTTGAAATTTTTGATCTAATTGTTGCAATCGTGCCCGACTGTCATAAGGTTTAGTTACATCTACAGACATGATAGCTCGTGCAATTTCTTGCGGGGTTTGATGATCATAATAGGCTAGCAAATCACCGATAGCAGATTGTTTTACAGTAGGTATATTACCAGACACAACCCGCAAACCATTTGCTAAATAAACCAATATTTTGGAATGAAAAGAGGTGTTAACATAAGACCCAGCCGGATCCTGTGGATTTAAGCCAATATGACAACTTTGAAGAAATTGTAAGAAATCCTTTCCGGTTTTGAATCCATCAAAAGTTAAAGTACAGCTTATTTTAGACTGCATCTTATTTATTTGTTCTTTAATAAGTTTTATTTCTTTGTCAGGACCTACTCCCAGTATGTGTACATGATAATTGGATGGCAGAAATTCGGCGCTTGATACAGCCGCAGATGCACATCCTTGAATTGGGCTGCAATTTCCGGCATAAACACAATGGATTTTTCCATCTTCGGCAGGAGCGTCAATAACTGGTTCAGCGTGATATGTACCATTAAAAATAATATACGGTTTATCATTTGGAATTTTTGATATTAGTGTATCTGCAACCAATATATATCCATCAGCAGATTGGATTATTTTATTTTCGTATAACGCAGTTCTTTTACTACACTTAACAATATCTTGATAAACCTCTTCTACCTCCAAAATCAGTTTGAACTTCTTTTTCTTATGTAGTTTATATACCAGTTCTGCGTAAAACAATGAATGATAGACTATTACAACATCTTCAGAAGACAAGGAAGATAAAAAACGATATAACTGGTACAAACGATAGACTCTATGGATAATACGAAATACTAAATTAGGATTTCCGAAAGTATTCCAAACAGTATATTTTCCATGTGGAGTACATGATACTGTTTTTCCTTTATAAAACCGCATGTATTTTCTTTCTGTTTTCGCTAATGAAATGACATGAAAATTTTTTTGAAGGTCATTCAATTTATTAATCACATAATCAATCTTTTGATTAGCCGCAGGTATTACACCTAATTGCATATCATCAAACTGTTCAATTGTTCCAAATGTAATATAATAAAGTGCCACAAGTACTCCTATTGTTGTAAAGTCAATATAAAAATTTTTAAAATTTAATTTTCTAAATACGACAATTTTCTATTACAGATTAAGTTTTTCATACACTAGTTAATAATGATGCCTTATGATTTTCTGTATAGGACCTACAACTAATTGTTTTTCATAATCATTCAAGCACCCTGACCATAAACACGCCAAATAAATGCAGGTTACCGCTACTCCATGCCATAGAAAACTAAACCAAGTAGGCTGTATAGGGGCCCCTACAAACACACCTTTTATACATATAATAGCCCCCAGAATCGCTAGGCTGATGCGCCCTATTTCTTTAAAAAATTGTTTCATATTTAGGCCGACCCGCACATAGTACCAGTTCATGACAAAGCCCGATCCAATTGTGAGACAAATCCCTGTGGAAAGGGCACCCCCTATCTCTCCAAAGTATATTGCTAGCGGGAAGCATAAGAGCGTATTTAAGAGCGCCATCGCTATATACACATATGCCCGAAAGGCATGTTTTTTCATAGCTTGCAAAATAGGGATTCCAATACTCTGCGTGACATCCAAAATATACGATACAATCAAGATAAGCGTTATCCAGTAACAAATACTATATTCCGGGCCCACCCACAGCTGTATAAATGTTTGTCCGACAAAAGCAAACCCAACCACCAGCAGCATCATACACATAAACTGTAGTCTTCCCAATCGACAGAAAATAGCATTAATTTCCGGCAAATTTTCTATCCGCGTGGCCAGTGCGGACAGCTTGGGCAAAAATACACCGCTCATATTGGTAGGTAAGAAAATAGCAAATAATGCCACTTGCAGGGCAATCGTATAGCTGGCTACCGCCGCCGCGCCTGATACCGCCCCCAAAATAAGCGGAGCTAAGCGCCAATACACCTGATCTACAATACAATGTAAAAAGATAAAGAAAGAAAATCCTAACAATTCCTTTAATAGCGGCTTATCGCGAAAGGAAACAGAGAAAGATATGTGTAAACTTTTTTTACAATAGAAATAGTTTAAAAATATGACCAGCATATTGACGGCTGTTTGCGTCAACACTAAATTGAGTACAGACGCTTTCCAAGCCAGCACCGCCCACACCATCAGCGGTTGAATAATAATTTGTATTAAGTTAATCCCGCGTAAAAAAACAAAGCGCTCTTGTGCATTAATGGCAGATTTAAAAATATTAGCCGGTATGGTAAGGGCAATATTAAATAACATTACCAAAAATACTTGTTTAGCTACGCTTAAATCGGCAACGGATAAGGTGCTTTTATAAATAGGGCCAATACATCCATAAAATACAAAACCTAGCAGTAACAAGCAACCGGTAATGGCTAAATACAAGGCAAAAGAACTGCTAATAATGTGCTGAACACGGTGAGTGTCTTGTTGGGTATAGGCCTGCGAGAGATAGCGCGTAGTGGTATTAGAAAGGCCAAAATCCATAACGCTCAAATACGCAATCAAGGAGCCCATTAACTGATAGATACCGTATTGTTCACGCGTCAGATAATGCAGCAGCATAGGCACGTACACGAGTGCCACTATACTACTGACTCCTGTGCTGATATACGATAAAATGACCCCTGCTTTGCGTTGATTCATAGATTAATCCGGTGAAATTCGCTACTATTTTTTTGAATATAGTTTTTTTGCTAGTTTACTAGCCACATTAAAATTAATGCACGCTACAAGTAAAAAGCATTTTTTTGAAAACTTGATATCTTTATGTTTTAATAATCCCCATAAATTACACCGACAATATGACTGTAATATTTGTACAGACTCTTTATCTGGGTTTTCTTCTAAGGATAGCCACCCCATCCATGCACTTACAAAAACCAAACAAGAATAGTAAATCTTGTTATAAAACATTATGAGTTGATGTTGTAAAGAAAAACACAAAAATTGCTGTTCAATTGCCAAATAGTTCAAATGATTCTTTTTAAAGGAATGAATAGCTCCGCTAGAAACACATCTATAGAAATATTTAGGCTGATTACCTACTACAATAGTACGATAAGATTCCTTAAAAATTTGGAATAAAAAATATTCGTCTTCTCCCAAACTCAGTATTTCATTAAAATAACTATTTTTTAGCACAGAATGACGATATAATTTAGTCCATATAAAACTCCAATTTTTTAATTCAAAAACATGATAGTCAGTTAAGATCATGTTCTCTGTATTTACCTGTGGAAATTCTATCCATTGTTGATTTATCTCTTGATACAAATTACACATGGACACATCTGCATCTTCACGTGCAATTAACCCATACAAATATTCATACATATCCGGCGCAATGTAATCATCACTATCCACAAAGCCGATATATTCCCCTTTGGCTATTTTTAGCCCTGCATTGCGCGCAGAAGATACCCCACCATTTTCTTTATGTATCACCACAATACGCTTATCTTGTGCGGCATATTTATCACAAATTGCCCCGCAATTATCTGGGGACCCATCATCAATTAAGATAATTTCTAAGTTTTTATAAGTTTGTGCCAAAATACTCTCTATACATTGCGGTAAATATTGTTCCGTTTTATATACTGGCACAATAACAGAAATTAAAGGAAGTATTTCTTGTTCTATAGAACTGGGCATTTCAAGATTTTTCCACCATTGAGAAACAGCATGAGCAATGTCATCAATTAAAATATCATTCACAGATGTTTTTCCAATCAATCGTTGTGTTTTAGAAAATACAGGCTTCCAATGTTCTAATCCTCTCGCTGTACATGCAAAACCGGGTCTATAATTTAAGGTACATAATTCAATAATCGGTTTATTATATAAATCTGCCAAATGTACGGTCCCCGTATCTACAGATAGCACTCCTGCAGAACAAGAAATTAATTTTGCCGTATCCATAATATTATTACTTACATACCTAATACATAAAGGATCCATTTGTTGATATTGATTTTTGTAATCTAATAGAATAATTGAACAAGATTTCGGCAAAATTCTACCACAGCTCTCAAGAATTAATTTTATTTGATTTTTACTTACAGTTCTAGACTCAGTAGATCCAATAGGATTGAAAATCAAAAATTGCGTATTTATTAAATGATAGCGTCTTAAAAATTCTTCGACTGCAGTTTGTTTCCCATTAGCAAAAAACAATTCATACTTAATATTAGGAGAAGATAATCCTAAAAATATCAGAACTTGTTTCATCATATTACTGGTATGTCCAGAAACAACTTCCTTGTGAATCATCTTTCCGTGCTGTAAAAAAACAATTTCTTGCTCTTCATTAGTTTTTTCTAAAGCAAGAATCAATAATTTTTTCGGACTCAGAAATCTAAAAAATTTATTTTGCTTATCGGCACCTATTGCAATGACTATATCATATCTCTTCAACCAAAACACTAATCCTAAATAAACACTTTTTAACTTTCTAAAAAAAGTTTTTGTAGGCATAGATATAAACTGGTCAATATATGGATTATGTTGCCACATTTGACTTGGAGCAGTACTCACCATTGTTAGGTGTGCTGTTGGAAATAAATGTTTTAATTCACGAGGCACAAAACTAATTACCACCGTATCTCCTATGCCAGCACCAATTGTACAAAACAAAATTTTTTTTATTTTCATCTCTTTTCTCAATACCATAAAATTATCTCTTGGAAATAAGATTCTGCACACCATTAACTATATATTGGGAATTAATGTCATTCATTTGTTGTCTAGTACACACCACCCCCGTTCCCGCAGTACGTGGCGTCCAACGGCCCAAGTGCGCACGCGCCGCTTCCGCCGTTGGAAATGGTTGTAGGGAAAACAACACCGTCATTTGCTTTTCAAACGCATCTGCGATATGGGCAATCCCGGTATCTACGGTAAGCACATAGCCGGCTTGCTCAATAAGGGCCGCCGTCCGCAATAAAGAATTTCCTCTATATAAAATACACTGATTTTGTAAACAATCGTACTGATGTTTATAATCTAATAATACAATAGGGAAATCAGCCGGTAAGACTTGCTGTAAAGACGTACAAATCTCACTAATTTTTGGAATAGATAGGCAACGGAAAGCATCTGCGCCAATCGGATTAAATACTAAAAATCGTCCCCCAACCAAATGTTGAGTTTGCATAAAAGAGAACACGGCCTGTTTATCGGTATCCGGCATATGCAATTCATAGCGGCTGTCTATATGAGTAGCTCCCAACCGCCGAAATACCCCTTCAAAACGTTGGCTATAATGCACCTGTTGTGGGGCACAGCTATCCACGCAAATGGTCTGCTTGGCTCTTATCAAATAAAAACAGATTTTTCGTTTGAGACTATGTCCTGTGGCAATTAACAGATCATAATGCTCTTTCCGCAGTTGGGGTAACAATTGAAATATTTTTTTCCATCTTCCTTTGCCATATGGAATCGCCAAAATTTGATCCACATGGGGATTATGTTGCCACAAATCTGGACTTGCAGTACTCATGACGGTTACTTGGACCTGCGGAAATAATTTTTTTAGTTCGCGCGGCATAAAGCTGGCTACTATGCTGTCGCCCACTTTATCACCGACCAAACATAAAAGTATCTTTTTAGGGGCTTCCATTTTACTCATCCATTAAATTCATATTTATGTCTCTATACCAAAAAATCTGCCGCTGATTAAATATACTCACATACGGAAAATTGACTGCATTGACAGAGAGAGAGTATTCTCCCTGCTCCAAATAACTATCCATATTCTTAAAATACATCAGCGTTCCAAACGGAAGTAAATACGCGCATAAAATCAAACGAATATTCTTTTGAGAAAGCATATTACATATTAGCACGATTTCTAATACCTTAAAGGGATACCCCGCCCGGGAAGAAAGCAGTTTAATCCAGCACAAAAAACCATACAAAATGGTACCAAAGGCATATAATTTGAGACAATTGATTAAATCGGTATAATCTTCTTCGGGGCGGCTTTTGCGATACCAATGGAACATAATAGCCACGATAAAATAAGTCAAAATGCGCTCTATAACGGGGAAAGAAAGTACTTCTTTGGGGTCATAATACCCAACCGCCTCACCGGGCATAAAAGGCAGGAGGACGGCCCCCAATCCGCTAAATGCAATAAACACACCCGCCGCGAAAGATGCAATCACCAAACCATGTAATGTCTTGAGTTGTGGAACTTGTAATACAAGCGGTGCCGCGAGCAGTACCATAGACACTTTATGAATGGACACGCACACCAAACAACCCAGTAAATACTTCCATGTTTTCCCTTGTAATAACAACGGCAATAGCCAACCCAAAAAGAGCACTAACATAAGCCCCTGCCGCAATGCTGAACATAAATAAGTTAAATAAAAGGTAGGGAACAGTAAAAACAGAGCAAAGAGTTTATACGGACAAAAAAGTTTAATGAAGCGGTACAATAAAAAAGATTCAAATAAAGATAAACATATGGTAAAAGAGACAAACGAAAGCCCCAGCTTATTACCGATAATACATAATATTTTCCACCCCACTTCCGAGTGTATGCCAGATCCGGCATAAGAGGTTAACTCCCGCCACGAATCCATATGATCGTAAATAAATTGATAACCGAAATAATCCGTTCCTTGCCCATAGCGTAGTACAAAAGCAGCAGCCAGCAGTGCAAACAAGATACCCCATGCTTTGGAAATGGATTTTGGGAATAACATTTCCGACAGAGCACCCAGTAATACACATAAAAATAAAACTAAATAGATATACATAATTAGTGAATATATTTATCCAAAAATTCTTGGTAATTTTGCACCACTCCCCCTCCATATTTGTGGGCAATTTCTTCACATGCCGTACCACTATATACTACCGCTTGCGTTCCGCAAGAGATGGCTTCCAGCGTAGTCATCCCAAACGTTTCCTCTTTACTCGGGTTAAAGAAAATATCGGCCGCGCTGTAAATGGCCGCTAATTCCTGTGGGCTATTGGTGCGTGCAATGCCAATACAATTCTTGGCGGGCAAGCGCCTTTTTTGGCTTTTATTTACTCCCACCAGTACAATGCGGTACGTATCCGGCAATTGGGCAGAAAGCGCAATAAAATCTTCCAGTCCTTTTCGCGGTTCCCACATATTGGCCACCCCTAAAATAATTTTCTTATCGGTTAAGCCGTAGCGCGCTCTAAAATCACTGGGAGTGGGTTTAAAAATGGTGGTATCTATCGTATTATAATGCACTTCAATTGGATATTCTTTTAAAAAACTTTGTTTGACTTGGTCTTTGAGCCACTGAGAAGGGGTCAGTAAAGTCATATTTTTCACACCGCAAAACAACTGTTTTTTACGGTCAAAATTCTGTGCACATCTGTCTATCCACGTAGCCGGATAATACTTGGTTTGAGGACATTTTTGGCAATGTGTTTTCCATTGGTCGCATCTGACAGCGGCAAAAAAACTACAATGCCCCGTAAATGCCCAACAATCATGCAAGGTCCATTTTTTCTGTATAGCGGGATGTGCTTTGAGCCAGTTAAATAATAACTCAATATTAATGTAATACCCATGAATATTGTGTAACCATACTAAATCGGGTGCAAAGTCATCAGCCCAGTTCAAAAATTGTTGGGTAGCGCGGACCGAGCCAAAACCATGCCCGTCCCATAGGCGCGTTTTGAGCCCGTGCAACTTCACATCCCAATTATTCCCAATACGAACAGCATATTTTTGATGTTGCGGCGGCACCTTTTCCAAACGGCCATAGGCAATTTTAACGGTGTGCCCTTCTTTTTCAAGTTGTTGGGCTAAATCAGTACAAATACGTCCGGTACTGCCAATTCCACATACGGAATTAATCATTAATATTTTCATGGATACACCGCCCTTAATTGCGTAAAATAAGTTTCTAATTGGGTCAAATGGGTTTCTTTGGTAAAATGCTGTTTAAAATACTCCCGTCCGCGCGCGCCGCATGACGCATAAAAGACGGGATCTGTAATAAATTGACGCATAATGCGCGCTAGTCCATCCACATCTCCTGCCGGCACTACTAGGCCGCAACCGCTTTGCTCTATGACTTCCTTGCCCGCCCCATTAATCGCGGCTAATACCGGTTTGCCGGCGGCCATATAGCCTTGCATTTTAACCGGCAAGGTATCTCCTATTTTGGTATTGCCGGCTAATGTGAGTAAACACGCATCTGCCAGTTTATAGAAACGCTCCATTTGGTTGAGCGGCACCCGACCGTGAAATAATACCCGCTCGGTCAGGCCCATTTGGGCCGAAACTTGTTCAAAATGCGCTTTGGCCGAGCCATCCCCCACAATATGAATTTGCCAACCCGGCACGTCTTTAAGTAAGGCCGCCGCCGCTATAATTTTGTCAATATCTTGCACAAAGCCGATATTGCCGGCAAATAATAAATCTATTACCCCATTTTGCTGGGCCGTAAAATCACGCGTCAAATAAGATTCAGCCCCATACTGTGGCAAATATACTTGTTTAGATGCGGGCACCCCGTTGACCGTTTCAATATACTGCATAAACGGTTTAGACGTAACGGCCACTTGGTCAAATTGTTTATAAATCCACTTACAAAACAGTCGCACGAGCTGAAAAATAGGGTTTTTTTCCGACACATGAAAGGCCTTCATACTTTCCGGCCATAGATCTAAACAATAGAAAAACAACGGTTTATGGTACCGCTTTTTAAGCCAAATGGCCGGTATGGCCATCGTAATCGGCGAGGCACCCCATACATAAATTACATCAAAGTTTTCCCATTTTTTTAGTAGCGCCAGCACCGAGCCATTGACCATAAAAGACAAATAGTTAATAAACCGGTTCAGGGCTCCCTTTCTACGCGCATAAATGGGCACACGCCACACCTCTACTTTGCCTAAAGAGTCGTGATATTTTTTAAATCCCTTATATTCCGCTGGCACGCGGCCGGTGGTATAGTCTGGTTTTCCGGTTAGTACGGTAATTTGATGGCCTCTTGCCACCAAATCTTGCACGATTTGATTGATATGATAATTATCCGGATAAAAACATTGACTCACGACAAAAATATGCATATTTTAATTATATTATTTTTAAAGTCACGCCTTCAATATAAAGTATAATATAAAAAAGAGGAGTTCTCCATGCCGTACACGCAAAAACATCATTGGTTAATCACGGGAGGAGCCGGTTTTATAGGCTCTCACTTGGCACGCACCCTCGTAGAGCAAGGCCAGCAGGTCACCGTACTGGATGATTTATCCAGCGGCAATTTGCACAATTTGGCCCCGATTGCAGATAAAATCCGTTTTATACAAGGCGACATTTGTCAGTTAGAACAAGTGGCAGATGCCTGTAAAGGGGTAGATTATGTGCTACATCATGCGGCCCTTGTATCGGTGGCGGAATCGGTGCAAGATCCGCAAAAAACGGCCCGCATCAATGTACTGGGCACGCAACACGTATTAGAAGCGGCCCGCCAACACCAAGTCAAACGGGTGGTATTTGCCTCTTCATCAGCTGTCTATGGCACCCGTACCGAACTGCCATATACCGAGCAAACCCCTACCGATTGTCAATCTCCGTATGCGTGGAGCAAACAAGCCGCCGCAGAATTGTGTCAGCTCTACACACGTTTATATGGATTAGAAACTATTGTACTGCGCTATTTTAATGTGTTTGGCGTGGGGCAAAACCCCCATGCGGCCTATGCGGCTGTCATTGCCAAATTTATGCAATTAGCCGCCGCCAACCAACCGCTGGGCATTGATTGGGACGGATTACAACGGCGTGATTTTATATCGGTACAGGATGTGGTGCAAGCCAATCTGCTGGTGACTCAAAAAGGCCAACCCGGGCAAACGTATAATGTAGCCAGCGGCACGACCTATACGCTGTTGGAACTGGCGGATGTAATAGAAAAGATATGCGGACACAAATTATCCCGCCTCTCGCGCCCGAAACGCCCCGGAGACGTGCATGATTCCGCCGCAGATATTTCTAAACTACGCGCCTTAGGATTTACGCCAAAGGTCAGTTTAGCGCAAGGGCTACAGGAAATGTGGGACTCCTATCCATTGTAAGCATTGGGAAAAGCTATGAACGGAACTTTATTTTTTATCTTAGACGCCTTAGTCTTTTTTGTACTTAGTTACTTACTGGTATTTTTGCGTCACGGAGAAGTATCGGCCTCTTTATTTATCAAAGAATTGTGGGTATTTGTCCCTATTTTCTTACTAGTCAGTTTTGTGGTATGGCTTTTCTCTTTCTATGATGTAAAACAACTGCGTAAACGCAAAATTGCCTACAAAAGTTTAGCTATAGCCGGTTTTATTTCGCTGATTAGTTCGGCCGCTATGATTTACTTTATTGCGGCGCTTCCCTTTCATTTACCTACGCCAAGACGTATTTTAATTGTCATTTTACTGGTCTATTTCTCGTATATTTACTTCTTGCGGCGCAATTATTTTAAGTTGGATGCCGCCAAAATAAATGTTTATTTATTCGGCCAAAGTGCCACCTTGCAACAGCTCTCTGCGGAAATGGCTTCTTCCCGCGGGTTTAACGTGCGCGCGTGGGAGCAAACTCCCTCTGCCCAAAAGCATTATTCCCTGCGCAATTTAGATTATGTAGTCATTGGCAGTAAGCTCTTTGCCCAGCAACCCGAAACATGGGATATTATTTCCCGTGATTTTATTGCCAAAGGGGCGGTAGTAGATACCGATTTTAATATTTACGAAAAAATCTTGCGCCGCTCTTCCCGTGAAAGTATTGAAGATAACGAGTGGTTACTGCGCGGGATTGGCAGCCGGCAAGAAAACACCATTTATCCTTTACTCAAACGCGCCGCAGATGTGGTGCTGGCACTACTGATGTTACCCTTTTTGTTGCCGCTAGCCGTGCTGATTTGGGTAGCTATTTGGATCATAGACGGATATTCCCCGTTATTTATACAAAAACGTGTAGGACAATTAGAAAAACCGATTTATATTTATAAATTCCGCACCATAAAACCCGGGGGCACTGAAGAAGATATCACCCGTTGCGGTAAAATTTTGCGCCGTTTCAGATTAGATGAAATTCCGCAGCTTTTCAATGTACTGCGCGGCGATATTTCTTTTGTAGGACCACGCCCAATTTGGTTTAACGAGCACGAGTTTTTGCAGCAATATGTCCCCAATCACGCTTTGCGTACACTGGTCAAACCCGGCATTACCGGGTGGGCGCAGTTAAATTTTAAAGCACCTCCTACTTATTTTAACTCTCGCGAGCACTCCCCGGAAAATTTAGATCCGGTGGCTTTTGAAGCCGCGTTCACCCGGTTTTCGTATGATGTGTGGTATATTAAAAACCGCTCGCTACTGTTAGATTTTGAAATCATGATCAAAACCGGCTTGCGTATGTTTATTAAAGACTCTAAAGTGAGTTAAGCCATGAAAAAATTGCTCTTGCTGGGCGGTATCATAGGCAGCGCATGGCCCTTACTAGCCGGCCATTTCCCCTTGTGTATGTATGGGGTAGATGACCCCGCCGATCTGGCGACACTTAAAAAAGCCGGCTTTACCTGTATTCAATCGTATCAAAAAGAACCCGAAAAACTGGCCCCTTTAGCACGCCAAGCGCAAAAGCTCGGGATGCAAGTGGTTTTTCATCCACAACAAGTGCTGGGTTCAGCTTATCAGGAACAAGCACGCAACTGGCCGGTGCTGGCATGGTATATTGTAGATGAGCCGGACGTGTGGCAATGGAGTCGCGCCCGCGTACAGGCCGAACAAGACCGCGTCCGACAGGCATTTGCCGCACATTCCAATGCGCTAGTCATTGGGCAAGGCCGTACGGCTACCCCTTATTATGATTTACCGGATCATTTAATGGTAGATTGGTATCCGGTCCCGCATTTACCGTTAACTTCGTTTGGCGATCAAGTACGCTATGCCAAAGCCGGGCAAACCGCCTATGCAGTGGCAGACCGACCGCTATGGGGGGTGGTGCAGACCTTTAATTGGAAAGAATATAAACAACACCGCCCGGACGAAGACCGTATCGGACGGTTTCCGACACAAGCCGAAATTCGCTTTATGTCTTATGATGGAATACTGAACGGAGCAACCGGCTTATTTTATTTTATTTTCACTACAGAGGGTATTGCTTTACCAAAGGCACAACCTACATGGTGGGCCCACGTAAAGGCAGTATCGCAAGAAATAGCTCGCTTACGGCCGGTGCTGGAAGAAGGAATATTGACAGAAGGTTCGCTAACCACAGAGCCCCCCCTAGCCGTACAGGCTAGAAAATACAAAAATCATCTCTATTTAATCTTACTGAACCGCTCTTCTCAACCTATAGCCGTTCCGGCGGAATTGTTAAGCCGAAAATATAAAAAATTATTTATCCAAAAGAAAACTGCCGAAGTAGCTCCTTTTGATGTATGGGTGCTAAAAAAGAAAATAACAGATAAATAAGCCGGCAACCTGTTTTGGCAATAAATTGCTATACTGTATTTACCATAGAGAGTGTACGAGGGACAAGCCCTACGACTACACAGCAACCTACCGCAAGGCAAGGTGCTAATGCTTGGAAGATGGGGTAGAATATACGGCCCTATCTGTCGATGGGGTTTTCTTTTTGCCTCTCTGTGGGGAGTAAATAAATACAACCTATACGGAGAGGTATTTTTATGAGAAAACTAATAAAGAAATATTTGGAAGCGCAACAGACGTGGACCAAAGACACAACGAAAGATGAAATAAAAAAAGTAAACAAGGTGCTAGAAGAGTTCTCAAAAGCGGACTGGGAAGAGTTGCTACATTATACTTACCGCCCGAGTGCCAAATGCAAATATAAAGTGCGGACATTCCAATCATTCCCCGAAGAGGATAAAAGCGAGTTAGTAAAACAGTATTTAGACTTACAAACTCAATGGAGTGCGGCGGCTTGCAGGGGAGATATGGAAGAATACGAACGCTTGGGAAAAAAAGGCCATGCGGTACGAGATAAATTTATGCCTATGGACTGGGCATATGTATTAATTCATACCCCCAACGTTCATGCTAAAATTTATTATCACAAAAGGTTGCTAGAAGCCTGCAAGAAATAAACCACACCGTCTCTTAAACGAGGCGGTCTTTTTATACCCATATATGATGTGGTACAATAAAGGCTACCAAAATAATGCCAAGGAGACGGAGTATGAAAAGATTTTCATTCCTTGTTCTTGCACTTTTACTTTGTATAGAAGCCGGATTTGCGAAAGAAGGGACGGCCATAATAACTGACGGAAAACAAATGGTTGAAGTGAAGTTGGGCCCGAAGCAAGATAGTGATATAGATCTTACTTTTGCTTATGCCGCACGTGATGGACAGTTTAATAAAGTTAAAAGATTAATAAAAGAGGGTGTGAAAGCTAGCAATAAAAGTTTTCGGTATGCTGTCTATAATTACCACTTTGATATCGCAGATTATTTATTAGAACAGGGGGTAGATATTAACGGAAGAGATTTCACTGATCAAACAACGCTAGAAGCTATGATACGTGATAATAAGGATTCCGGAACACAAGTGGATGAAAGAGTAAAGTATCTCGTAGAAAAGGGAGCGGATCTTAATACCTTAGACGGTAATCTAAAAACTCCGTTAATGCACGCATTCTATATTCCAGCTAATTACGATGCCAATTATGCCGCAAACGTGGAGTATTTAATAGAGCATAAGGCAAATATTCACTTGGTGGATAGTTATGGCCATACGGCTCTGTATTATGCAGTATCCGTTGATAGAACTAAAAACACCAATTATTATGCCAATGCTATAGAGAAGATGAAAAAAGCCGGACTATCCCTAACAGAAGAAGAATTAACCGAAATAGAACAAAGTGCAAAAGAGTTTCAAGAAGAGCAGAAAAGAGATGAACAAAGAAGAGTCCAAAGAGAAGCTCAAGAAGAATTTAAACGAAAATACTGTAAGTTTCTATTTTGCTTATTCTAGACCAACCGCCTCTTAAACGGGGCGGTTTTTAGTGTATATGTGGGTATGATATGCTACAATACTTTTAGAAAATATTTTATTACAAGGAGATAAAATATGCGAAAAATTACCACCCTTTTATTTGCGCTTTGTGTAGCCACAGGGTTCGCTTTTGCGGAAGTACATACAAGCACCCCTGCTAGACCTAAACCCAATACTCCCACTATAGGGCATAGAAGTATTGCTACATGGAGAACCTTTCAAAATCCTACTATCCAAAACCAGATTACAAACGCACTTAATTCCGGTAACGCTACGGAGTTAAAGAAAGTGCTTTATGAGAATAACATAGACATCAATGCTACAAATGCTTACCCGAATGTTAGTTACGATGATTTTGGCTATATGGCTAACGGTCATACGCTATTAACGGGTGCAATTGATAGAGGAAATGACGGAAACGGTTGTAATTTAAATAGAGTCAAAACTTTAATCCAAGCCGGAGCTGACCTAAATGCAAGAAACGGTGTCGGACAAGTGCCTATGGATTATGTAAGACGTCAAAATTGTAATGCCGATTACAAGACCACCGATTATAACGTAATGTATGAGTTTATGACGAAAGCAGGTGCTAAACCAAATC
Source organism: Elusimicrobiaceae bacterium (assembly GCA_017528825.1). Classification (NCBI taxonomy): domain Bacteria; kingdom Pseudomonadati; phylum Elusimicrobiota; class Elusimicrobia; order Elusimicrobiales; family Elusimicrobiaceae; species Elusimicrobiaceae bacterium. The sequence goes on from JAFXOI010000036.1 coordinate 21,771, forward strand.
CCAAATATGCAGGTAAATCTTTCAAACCTACTAAAGATGAAAAAGCACTTATTAAAGCCGCCAAAAAGGGAGATACTGCTACCGTTGCCAACTTGTTAGCCAAAGGTACAGACCCGAACGCATCAGACAAACTCCTTAATACCGCACTTATGGCCGCAGTAGAGGCCGGACAAGAAGAAACTGCCAAACAGTTACTAGCCGCAGGGGCAGACGTTCGTATCCTCAATGCCAACAAACAAAATGCCTTAACTATTGCGATTAACAATAAGCAAACCGCCATGTTCCCGTTGCTACTTCAAAATGGTGCATATGCTAGAAAAGGGATATTAGATGCCGCCCAAACCGGAAATGAAGAAATCTTACAAGCTCTTATCAACGCAGGTGCAGATTTGGAAGAAATAGAAAATGGCGAAACACCGTTGTATGAAGTGATTTCCAAACTCTATAAAAATAACTACGATACCAAACAGGCCGATACACTTTTACAAGCAGGAGCCAATGTTAAATATGTAGCACATGGTAATAGCGTGCTTTATTATGTATCCGGTCCGAATTTGGGTAACAAACGCAAACAATTACTCCAATGGCTTAAAGGGTATGGGGCCGAATTTACCGAGAAAGACCAAGAAGATATTGTCAACGAGTGGAAACAAGCAGAAGCAGAATATGAAGCCAAATACGGTAAAGAAAATGTAGGAGACATATTTGTAAAAGGTCTTGCTGAAGTAGGTGTGGCTATTGTACCGCAACTTATTGGGCAATATGGGGGTATCCCTGCCGCCACCGCCGCCCAAGCATTATCCGGTATGTCCACAACGTCGTCAAATGGTACTACCTGTGGGGACAGTAAACATCAATTCCAAGGGGCTACGTGTGATAAGTGCGTAAACAATAAACCTCGGAGTAATACTGCCTGTGCCGCCTGCTGTGCCACGTTAGGCAAACCGATAGCCGATAACCGATACTGGCCCAACGGTCGTGCACCTAAAGACGGATTTACCAGACCTGGGTGCTATTGTGTATTTACAGACGGAAGTGCCAACATCTTTTAAGTAAGCAGTACCTCTGTTAGATAGAACCCCTTGCAGAAATGTGAGGGGTTTTTTACTCCCGTTATGCCAAAAGTGCTACAATACTTTTAAGGAAGTCCCCATTGGGGGATAACAACCACAACATTAAAGGAGACAAAGCATGCATAAAATTATTGTACCTGTATTTGCCTTGGCACTATGCGTGGGGACAGCTTTTGCGGAAGTTAGAACCGGAACCCCTGCCCAAACGAAACCTAATACGCCCACTATGGGACATAGACCTATTGCTACGTGGAGAACTGCACAATCTAGTAATGAGCAAGCACTTTTTGCCGCTATTGAAATAGGTAATGTTGCCAAAGTGAAGGAACTGTTAAACAAAGGCGTAAATCCCAATGTTACGGACAAAGACGGTAATACTCCTTTAACCCTCGCTATTGTGAAAGGGCAATATGCCGACATTGTACCCACTTTACGTCAAGCAGGAGCCAAATTAAACCCCGAAAGCCCTATGGCACAACTCATTTTTGCTACTGCACCCAAAGTAGAAGGCGAAAAAGGTTTGGACGTTATGCGTTTTGGTCTTTCGGAAGGAATTAACCCCATTACTGCTATAGATAACAAAGGCCAAACAGCTCTTAATAATGCGGCTTTTTATAATAACCAATCTGCTGTAGAACTTTTGTTAAAGAATGGGGTAGATATAAATACTCGTAGTGGCATGATGGAGCGTACCCCTCTTACATGGACATTTAAACCGGAAATGGTGAAATATCTCATCACCAACGGTGCAGATGTTAATTTACGTAATGGCAACGGGCAGATACCGTTGTTTGTGGCTGATAAACCTGAAGTAGTTCAAATGTTATTAGAAGCCGGAGCTAATCCGCATAAAAAAATAAATGGGAAAACTACTCGCGAGTTTATACAAAAGCAAAACGATAGCGAAAAATTTGGATATAAAAAAGAAGGGAAGGCAAAAATGAAAGAGGTTATTAAATTACTCAAAGAAGCCGAAAAAAATATACCCAACATATCTGTAACCCAAGACGAGCTTTCCCTTATCCAAGCCGCTAAAAATGGCGACGTGCAAACCATACAAAACTTACTTAACAAAGGGGTAGATTTATTTGCACAGGATGATAATGGCAATGACGTTATAAAAGTGGCCATAGCAAACAACCAGATGGGTGTTATCAATATGCTTTTAGACAATGGATTGATACATCCACAGCGGATTTTGAATATAGCCGTCACCAATAAGAATATAGCATTACTCAAACAAATGCAAAATAGAGGTGCCTCTTTGGATGCTCAATACGGCTATACATATTGGCCGCCTCTGTTAAATGCCGCTATAAAATGTGACCTTGATAAAATGAAATTCTTGTTAGATGCAGGTGCTAATGTCAACGTCAGATTACATACTGGTATAAATGAAGGTGCTTTGTATTTTGCTAACCGTTTTAACTGCAAGAAAGATGTCATTTCCTTTTTGGAAGGGAAAGGTTTGACGCTTAGCGAAGAAGAAAAGAAAACCCTGGAAGGTAAGAAATCCACCTTCTGGAAAGATTTAGGCGAAGTGTTACAGGAAACGTTCCTTGACGGTATTAAGCAAGTAGGTTTAGGTGTAGCACAATATGCTTTAACTAAAGACGGGAGTATTCCTGCTACTACTATGGCTCAAGCGTTAAATGGTATATCCACAACCTCGTCCGGCAATGGTACTTGTGGGGATAGTAAACACCAATTTACAGGGGCTACTTGCGACAAGTGCGTGAATAACAAACCCCGTACAAACGCTGCCTGTGCTGCTTGCTGTGCCACGTTAGGCAAACCGATAGCCGATAACCGATACTGGCCCAACGGTCGTGCACCTAAAGACGGATTTACCAGACCTGGGTGCTATTGTGTATTTACAGACGGAAGTGCCAACATCTTTTAAGTAAGTAGTACCTTCATTAGATACAACCCCTTGCAGAAATGTGAGGGGTTTGATAATGCCCAAAAGTATGTAAAAAGGTCACTATAAAACTCGCAAGAATTTCTTTTCGCAACGCAAAAAACTGTGCCATTATAGTGACCATACTGTGACCACTATATTTATAGTTTTGCGAAAAAGTTGACGAGTTTTACATACTAGTTCGGCGAGAACTTAAAATTATAGTATAAGGGAATTTAACGGAAGATTTGGGTTTGCGGATAGTAGCACCGAATTTTAAGAGTATATTTGCTATTTTGTCGGCGAGGAATAATAAAAGATAGGGGCACTAACTGTGTACCATACAGGGTCCACTAACAATATACAAGATTTGCGTAATTTTGCTCATTTTGCTCAAAAAGTGTCGTCGGAAAAGTATAAGAAAAAACCCGCTCTCGACGGAGAACGGGTATATTTTAAGACGTGCGCCCAACAAGCACAGAACCTTCGACGAGAGCGTGTCCGCTATAGTGTACCATTTTTCAGGAGCTCGTTTTAACATTTTAGACACATGTTTTGAGGTCATTTTCACTTCGACAAGTTCGGCTTTTAACAGCGCATAAAATAGGCCCCAAAAAGACCCTAAATCGACTATGGGGTGCACAGAACCTTCTTCGAAAGGTGTCCAAAAGAGTGCCATCGCTAAGACGGCAGGAGAAAGCCCCAAAACCGCCCCAACGTGCCCTTTTAGACCTCTCTTGGCCCTAGTCACCCCATTCTTGTTCATTTTGCAGTTCCTGATCCGGATTCAAACAAAGAGTTAAACTCCGGCATTTTTCGTGGAGTCATACACTTTGCCGCCCGTTGCAAGTCAGCAGGGACTAGGTGTGCGTAGATTTCAGTCATTTGGATACTGCTATGGCCCAATAGCTTCGATACCTCATAAAGACTAATTCCCTTTTGCACTAACTGGGAAGCATATGTATGGCGTAATTTGTGAAGGAAGCTCTTAACCCCTGCGGCTTTAGCAATCCTAGGGTAGTAGGATGTCAGAAAATCCTTACTATTGCGACTAGACTCCCGGCCCACATCCACCACGTACTCGCTTTTTGCGCCATTTTGGGCCTGTAAAAGGGTTTCTTTCAGTGTTGGAGTCATTGGAACGAACCTAAAGTTTTCCGTTTTATCAGGGGCAATATAAAGCTGATTATTCTCAAAGTCCACATCTTGCCATCGTAAATGCGCTATTTCCCCTCTCCTAAGTCCGGCATCGGCCCCTAGTAGCACCACTATACGCCAACCCAAGGAAGGACAGGCCGCCAAAAGTTTATCTATTTCCTCATCCGTATGGAATACCACGCGCCCTTTGGGTGTTTTAAGTTTACCAACGGCCTTCCATTTCTGCTCCGGCATTAAGTCCCATTTTTCAGCTAGTCGCATAATGGCTTTGAGGGCTTGCATGCAACGGTTAATATTATGCTTACCGAATCCTTCATTAATCATATACTCCTTTGTCCCTTGTAAAAGGTTGGGAGTTACATCCCGTAATAAGCGCGGTGTATTAAAGTCTTCCATGCGTTTTATAGCCAATTTAGTCCATCGAATCGTACTTTCAGACCTTTCGGCAGACATAAAACGAAATAATCTGTCTTTAAAAGCATCCCACTCCATGTCCACAATTAGATTTTCTTTGGCTTTTTTGCGTCTGCTTACCAACTCCGCGTATTTATCCTTGGCCACTCTTAAGTTGGTGGTCTGTAGGGATATCCTCGAACGTTTCCCGTTTGGTACTCTAAAATCGGCATAGTAAACGCCGAATCTTTGTATTAATGCCATTTTGCAGTTCTCCTTACAACGCAAACTCGAACTTTGCGTCGTAGGAACATAGTAACTCTTCTTTCGGGAGAATAGTTGCTATTCGTAAGGTTTTTCTATGAAATTCAGTACTTCTCGTCGATAGTTATTTTCCAAAAAGATATTAACAAACCGAAAATATGTTGGAATTTTCTAAAATATAGATATGCTTAAACTAACCGTCATTCAAGATGATATAACAAAACTAAAAGTAGATGCCATCGTAAATGCCGCTAATCATACGCTGTTGGGTGGCGGTGGAGTGGATGGGGCTATACATCGTGCTGCAGGGCCGGAATTGCTCAAAGAATGCCGTACATTGGGAGGTTGCCCTACGGGACAAGCAAAAATAACCGCCGCTTATAACTTGCCCTGTAAGTATGTGATTCACACAGTCGGTCCGGTATGGCATGGCGGAAAAAAGAATGAGGATAAGCTGTTGGAATTGTGTTATAGAAACTCGCTGCAGATTGCCAAAGAACAGGGGATACGCAGCATAGCATTCCCCTCCATTTCTAC
>JAFXOI010000037.1 GCA_017528825.1 Elusimicrobiaceae bacterium
AAAAGTCATAACATGTCAACATTGAATCATTATAATATTCTCCCAGTCCCGGAACTCCTCCCGGTTCAGGGAAAGTATCAGCTGCCAGCCGTTGGATAACTCACAGAAAACAATATGCTTTTCTGTTTTCTTTCCTCCCAGTACGGCTCCGATCAGGCCGCCGACGGGGCCGGTAACCAGATAACCTAAAGCTCCCCAGGTTAAACTGTAATCCCGGTGGGAGTCAGCCGTAATTTCCTCATAGCTGCCTATCATTTCAGAAATGCTGCAGCTGGTGAGCGCTCCGTCGTCGTGATAGTCCCGGAAGAAAAGCAGGAAATCATAACAGAGCCAGCCGGGCGACTGGACTTTTGCTACGTCGATATCCGGATCTTTAATTCCTCCCAAATACTCAGCCATAATAACCTCGCAATAACCAAAAAGAGCATTTTTTTAGTTTTTTCGTGCATTTTAATAACGTTTTTGAACATTATGGAACCACAAATGAGCATTTTAATAACTTAACTCGCCAAATCTTGAAACTAACTTGATACTAAAAATCGTTCGTTTCAGATCTGACAAGACTATAAAAACACGCACGGTTGAGCCGTTTCTATCGTTCGAGAATCGTTTGAGCTTGTTAGAATCTTGATAGTTACTCGAAAAAACTTGAAACTTAGTCGAAAGTGTGGGCCCGACTTTCTATCGTGTTAACGCTCTCGTCCGAGTCCAGATCTCCCAGCCGTTTGTGTGTCAGCTCATGGATAAAGGTTTCTTTGTTTGCTTCATTCGTCAGCCTGGCGTTTAAAACGATCGTGTCCTCTCCGGAGCTGTTTTCCCTGACGATAAAGCCTCTGATTTTTAAGGGTAAATTATATAGGTAAGTTTTCATGAATTTTTATTTTTCAGATGTTTGATAAGACTGATAACGTACTGCATATCCTCCGGAGATAAATCCCGTTTGGCGTCCAGCAGTACTCTTGTTTCCGGATCATTGGCTGCTTCCTGGGCCAGCCTGGCCGTTTCCGGATTTAAATAATAAGAATCAATAGGAACATAATTATCGCTAAAATATTCTACAGGGACGCCCAATACTTTAGCTATTGCAATAAGAACGTCAATATCTACTTTTGTATTATCTCGCTCGATAATACTATATAAAGTCGTTGGTTTAACGTTGGCACGATTTGCCAAAGCGTTCACATTAGTGTTTTTTTCTTCTATTAATTTCTTTAGTTTAGAACCTATACCCATTATTGCACCTCCACTAAAATTTTATGCAAATGCAAGTAATTTGTCAATAAAAAAATTCAGCATTTGCATAATTTTTTGTTGACAACATACGCAAATGCGTTTATAATTCAAAATGAAATATACGCAAATGCGTAGAAAGGAGGCAAACAAACAATGGCATTAATCAATTTAAAAAAGGAAATGGCTGGAGCCGATATTAGCATTGAAACTTTAGCAGCAGAATTACGGGTTCATAGAAATACTATTGCTAATAAAATTGACGGAACCAGCAAATTTACTGTTGAGGAAGCCTTTAAAATTCAGGAAAAGTTCTTTCCGAACCTGGGTTTAGCTTATTTGTTTAAGGAACAATAAAAACGAGGTGAAATCATGGAGTACACATATACGCTCAAGTATGACGGCAGCGGCGGTTATATTGGAAAAACACCAATATACAGCCAGGCCATAAATGCGGCTAAAGGTTACGCAAAAACTTACGGGCTTTCTGTATTGGTATCGCACACGTGGAAAAACAAAACCAGAGAGATAGTGATACATCCAGACGAAACAATTACTCACCTCTGGAACGGAGAACGGTAATTATGAACGATTTACAGATTTTTAAAAACAGAGAATTTGGGGAAATCCGGACGATTCAAGAGGATGAGGTTATTTGGTTCTGTGGTGCTGATGTTTGTAAAGCCCTGGGATTTGCAAATACGGCTGACGGTTTACGAAAACATTGTAAAATGCCCGGTATAGTAAAACGCTATACAGGGGTACAAACCGGAATAAAAGCAGACGGCTCTCCGGCAATACAACAGATACCCATGCTTTATATCAACGAGCCGAACCTCTACCGCCTGATCGTCCATAGCCGGTTACCGTCGGCCGAAAAATTTGAAAAGTGGGTTTTTGAGGAAGTCCTGCCCACGATACGCAAAACCGGGAACTATGCTCCGGCTTTAAAAAACGCCAGCGTGGGAGAAGTCGTGAGCCTCATCCGGGTTACCCGGGAGACAATGCAGGATCAGGGAAAGACGCCGGAGGAAATCGCTACCGTCTTAAAAGATATCGGCCAGCAGTTCGGTATCCGGCTGAGCCGGTGGGTGGTGGAACCGGAACAGGTAAACACGGAGGATCTTAACGAGGCAGTGGATTACGTTTTCAACACCTACACACCGGGTAAGGGAAAACGGAAACCAAAGTACGAAAAGTTTTTGGTTCACGTTTCGGTAAGGCAGCTGGAGGGAGGAAAACAATGAGAAACCAATATTTTATTGAGTTACACGATAAGTACGACCTGTCCTATAAAAGGATGATAAACGTTTCTGCTATAGAAACGGTAGAAGATCATAGAGTTGATGTACGTGGGCGTTGTTATTATGTGGCAGAAACTTATGAAGAAATTAAACAACTTATTGAAATGGCTAACGAAAGTTTAAAGGCCGGGCCGGTTCAGAAGCAAGAGCAGCCGGCGGCGTTATCGTTTGATAATATGCCGAAACACTCCCATAGCTTTAAAACAAACTGGAAACCGGATCCAAATGATTATCTCGCTGATAAAGGTGCCGTTTCTTCCAATACGGTAAAGGATCCGGCAAACAATAATTCCTGATGTTCCGGCGCCGGATTTGTGACGACACCGTTCCAGTAAAGCCGGGCGTGTTCACGGACAGCCTCGAAATAACCGCCCGGAGGATGAATGAGCAGAGAATCATCAGCGACGTGGATCTTTCCGGTACAGGAAATCCTGTAAAGGGTTTTCGAGTCCGGGATTTGCTGTAACCAGTATGTTGTTTTCGCTGTTATCTGTTCCTCTGACATAAGCCAGAGGCAGCTCATCCGGGACGGCAAATCGGGGAACTCCTGCAAACGTATATCTTCAAAAAGACGTTCACGAACATAGAGAGAAAACTCGTTAATCACGTTCGGGGCGTCATTTAAAAGAATCGGCTCCGGAAACGTAAATGTCTCAAATTCTTTATAAAACGGGTTTGGCTCGTTTCCGGCAAGGTAGGTTTTTCCGATTATCAAATCAGCAAACCGGCTGAGGGTGTAAAATTCTTTATTTTCAACGTAAATCAAAAGTATCATCTCCTCTCTGTTTTCATTATAACACGAGCGGAAACATTGAAAAAAAACCGGAGGAAAAATAATGCAGCTGAGCAGTTTAAAAGAGTACGCTGCCGTTT
>JAFXOI010000038.1 GCA_017528825.1 Elusimicrobiaceae bacterium
AAAGCTTGTTCATTAATCTTACCGTCTGCGTCAAAGATGTTATATTTTGTTAAAGCTTCTTTGACAGCCGCCTCAGCCGCCGCTTGTTGTGCGGCTTGTTGGGCGCGCAGGGCTAAATCTTGCTGATAAGCTTTATAATAGGGGTTATTACGCAACTCAAACTTTTGCACACCCAGACGCAAGTGATCGAAGGCATGGCTGACGTTATAGAGTCCCATACGCCAGCTGATTGCGGCGGGGGAGAGTCCCTCACGCACTGCGGCCAGACGCACGCCTTCTTTACTGAGCAACATAGTTTGTTGCATTTGGATAAAACTATTAAATGCTTTTTGTTGCGCAGCCAATTTTTCCGAGATCTCGCCTACCGTTAATAAACGCGTTTCTGCACTCAGACTCGGCATCGGCAAACTCATCACACCCGGCAACCCTTTTTCTACTACCTTGGGATCTATTAACAACCCTTCCGCAGGTAACATGGACGTCCGCGCAACAGCTCCCGCCGTTTGCTCAATAGCCACCGGTGCCGCTTCGCTTACGGCCATCGCCGGAGACGCCGCCGTCAACATCCCCGCCGTCATAACACTCGTTATACCTTGGCGGATCTTACGACCAATACGCCATCCCTTAACTTTACTGCCTAATCCAAATGTATATTTATCTATTTTCGCCAAACGCGCTTGTTTGATTTGCGCACGCATCGCCGCACGTTGCGCCGCTTCTTCGTGGATTTTTTCCGCTTGCGCCAAATACGGATTTTCTTGCGCTACCGGCTCGGCTTCTACTACCGGTTTTGCCGCCGGCTTGACCGCCGCTGTTCTCACCGCACCGTCAGATACCACCGACTCATTACGGCCTACATTCGTCCATACCTGCACCGGCTGGTTCGCGCGTATCGGTTTACCGTCTAAACCGACTACATAACTGCGCTGTTGCCACACTTTCGCATCCGGACGCGCATACAAATATCCTTCATGCTCCACCGCACCCGACCCTTTCATGCGGCGAATTTGCTGACGACTAAATCCACTGCGCGGTCCTACTTCGCGCAACCCGTTCTGCTGCGCAAACACCGCACGTTCATATTGCTGCTGCCCGCGCTCAAATCCCGCCAAATCCAACTTCCCTTGCACACCTTCTATTACATGCGTCGGGTATTGCCCCTCTTGGCTTATATACAAATATCCGTCATATTCACGGATCCGGTTATTCTTCGCCAACCAGTCATACGCCTTCTGCTGCACCTCGCTGCGTACCCCGTTCTTCGGACCCAATTCATACAACTTGTTCTGCTGCGCATACTTCATCCGCATCGCCGCCTGCGGCGTTATCTCTCCGTTCATCGCCGCAGAGATATACCCCGGCACCTTCGTGTCCGCCGGCAAATACAAATACCCGCCGCGCTCTACCAAACTGCCGTTCTCACGCGCCCAGCTCACCAACAACTGCTCCGCTTCACTGCGCACCGCTCCAGACTCTCCTAACACCGCATATCCGTACTTGAGCGCATACCGCGTCGCTCCACGTTCACTGCTCCCTACACTCTTCAACCACTGCGGTACCTCAAACGCATGCGGCACATCCATCGCCGTTAATGCACGCGCTTTATCCCACGCACTCATCGGCACACGCTGCGATAACGAACGCCCTGCCTTCGCCCCCGCTCCACGTAAATACTGCGCATACCCCGCTCTCATCTGCGCCAACACCTCCGACTCCGCTATGCTGCGCCCCACTGAAGGTGTCAGTTTTATCTTCAACTTCCGCGCATTAAATACAAACTTCTCTCCTCTTAACTTCCAAAAACCTTCTACCCCGTATTTCCCTGCCCGCTGCGTGCGCACTACACTACGCATCTTACTCAATATGTTGGCAGAACTCCGCATCGCACGCGCATCCCGTACAATAAACATACCCGCACGGCACGCACTCAACCCTGCCCGCACCACACTCACCGCTACATCATACACCAACCACGTTAACCACGCTAAATCTACCCATT